>JAKBCU010000002.1 GCA_021807565.1 Pseudomonadota bacterium
AATTAGATATTGATTCATCTAATATGGCACTGGATGCCAGCTAAAAGCATGCTGGCATGACAGGAATAGCATTGAGCTTATCCGGAATTCGCGTTTTTAACTTAGGTTAACCAACGACTATAGACCGCCGTCATGGTGATTTGTTTTAACGAATGCCCTTTTAAGGCATTTAACACGGTTTTTGCATCAGCACCTGCAGGCAGGTTTAAGACGGTATCAAGGGCATACAAAGTAAAAATATAAGTGTGCGAACTTCCTTTAGGAGGACAAGGTCCATTATAACCATTGTTGCCCTTGCTATTTTTTCCGAGCAACGCACCGGCGGGTAATTGAGTGACGCCTTGGGTCAGTTCTGTTGTGCTGGCCGGAATATTGTAGACGATCCAATGATAATAGATTCCATTAGGAGAGTCTGGGTCACTTAAGATCATTACGAAGGATTGTGTTTTAGCTGGGGGGTTGGTCCAAGCAAATTCTGGAGACACATCTTTACCATCGCAACTATATAATACGGGTAAAATGCCTGCATCCAAAAAAGCTGTCGTCGTGATCGCGAAATCATCAGCATAAGCAAGGGTAGTGCTTGATAATAGGAGCATCATTAAAAAAAGATTAACTAAACGCATACTTTCCTCCCTGAACATTAATAAAAATACAACGGATGGAACGAGTTAACCGATTCTACCTATATTTTTTTCCATTTGTCGACTAGGTTAGACCGATAGAGTACAATATGCGACCATTTGAGATGACGGCTAATGCTATGTTCGATATAAAACAACCTTTTGATGTGATCGTGGTAGGCGGCGGTCATGCAGGCACTGAGGCGGCTTTAGCAGCGGCCCGTCTGGGCGCGAAGACACTATTGCTTACCCATCAAATTGAGACATTAGGACAAATGTCTTGTAATCCCGCTATTGGAGGCATAGGTAAAGGGCATTTGGTGAAAGAAATTGATGCCTTAGGGGGCGTGATGGCCCGTGCGATTGATCAAGCGGGTATCCAATTTCGTCTGTTAAATGCCAGTAAAGGCCCTGCGGTAAGGGCCACTCGCGCTCAGGCCGATCGAGTATTATATAAGCAAGCCATAAGACATTTTTTAGAGACCCAGCCCAATCTCTGGCTTTTTCAACAGCCGGTAGAGGATATTTTAATTAAGCAAGAAAAAGTGACGGGTGTGTTAACACAAATGGGTTTGATCTTCAAAGCCAAAACGGTTGTATTAACAGCGGGTACTTTTTTGGCAGGTAAAATTCATATTGGTCTGACTCATTACGAGGGTGGTCGAGCGGGAGAGATGCCAGCTAAGTCTTTAGCGGAAAGATTGCGTGAATTACCATTGCGTGTTGGTCGTTTAAAAACAGGCACGCCGCCACGTATTGATGGCCGTACTATTGATCTGAGTGTGATGGAAAGGCAAGAGGGGGATACACCCACGCCAGTATTTTCATTCTTCGGCAAGGCATCGGATCATCCACAACAAATTCCTTGCTATATTACACATACGAATGAAAAAACGCATGAACTCATCCGTAATGGATTATCTGAGTCACCTATGTATACTGGCGTCATTGAAGGCATAGGCCCCAGGTATTGTCCATCCATCGAAGATAAAGTCATGCGTTTTGCTGATAAGACATCACATCAAATTTTTGTGGAACCAGAAGGCTTGACCACATTTGAAGTGTATCCCAACGGTATTTCAACGAGTTTGCCCTTTTCAACGCAGATTGAATTTGTGCGTTCCATGCACGGGTTTGAACAAGCACATATTACGCGCCCTGGTTATGCCATTGAGTATGATTTTTTTGATCCACGTGACTTAATGCCTTCATTAGAAACCCGATATATATCAGGTCTTTTTTTTGCCGGCCAAATCAATGGGACAACGGGTTATGAAGAAGCGGCAGCACAAGGGTTGATTGCGGGGTTAAATGCGGCATTAAAAGCCAATGACAGGCCTTCTTGGACACCAAGACGTGATGAGGCTTATATGGGCGTACTGATTGACGATTTAATTACTAAGGGCACCCAAGAGCCTTATCGTATGTTTACGAGTCGTGCAGAGTATCGATTACTATTACGCGAAGATAATGCAGATCTCAGATTAACGGCTAAGGGGTATGAATTAGGGTTAGTTTCTGAGGGTCACTGGCAATTATTCGACAAAAAAAGAGTCATGATTGAACAAGAACAGCAGCGTATGCGGACGACCTGGGTCAGGCCTCATACAGAGTCAGGTCATGCGGTAGAACAATTAATTAAACAACCCTTGATACGTGAATATCGTCTAGAAGATTTACTACGAAGACCTAATGTGTCCTATCGTGAATTGATGCGTATCAGTGAATTTGCCATGGCAAACATGAATGATGAATCCGTAACAGAGCAAGTGGAAATTCAAATAAAATATGCAGGATATATCGATCGACAAGCAGAAGAGATTGCTCGTCAGATTCGTCATGAAGAGACTAAAATTCCCATGCAGTTTGATTTTAACCAAGTGGTCGGTTTATCATCCGAAGTGAAACAGAAATTAACTTTGAGTCGTCCGACGAGTATTGGCATGGCATCTCGTATTCCAGGTGTGACGCCAGCTGCTGTTTCTTTGTTGCTGGTCTATTTAAAAAAATAAATCATGAATACTCCTAATACGTATTTACAGCAAGTATTGCTTGCGAATCAACAAGAGATAGCGGAAGCTATCCAAGAACGCTATATTCGTTATTTAATGCTATTAAGGCAGTGGAATCAGGTCGTTAATTTGACAGCAATTCATGACATAAACGACATGATTTTATTACATATTATAGATAGTCTGTCTATTTTATCTTATGTTAATGGGGAAAAAGTGATTGATGTAGGCAGTGGTGCCGGCCTACCTGGTATTCCTCTAGCACTTGCATTGCCGGAAAAACAGTTTGTTTTGCTTGACAGCAATCATAAAAAAACACGGTTTTTGACTCAAGTTGTCTATGAGTTAGGTATAAAAAACGTGACAGTAGTTCATTCACGTTGTGAAACTTTTATTCCTTCTTCGTGTTTTGATACTATCATCACTCGCGCATTTGCTAGCATTAAAACCATGCTAATGACAACGCAGCATTTACTGTGTGAACAAGGACAGTTTCTAGCGATGAAAGGGAATTACCCAGAGCAAGAAATAAAAGATATTCCTGATGGTTTTGTCTTATTGGCCGCTCATCGATTACGGGTTAACGCACTCTCGGCAGAACGCCATTTAATTTGTGTTGGGAAGGAGGAACCATGGGTAAAGTAATAGCCGTTGTCAATCAAAAAGGAGGCGTGGGAAAAACAACCACCAGCATCAATCTGGCAGCTTCGTTTGTGTTTATGGATTGCCGAGTTATGTTGATTGATCTTGATCCTCAAGGAAATGCGACTGTAGGCAGCGGTTTGGATAAAAAAGACTTTGTTGCATCGGTTAAACATGTTTTATTAAATGAAGCAAATATAACAGAGGCGTTACTTAAAACAAAGAGTGGTTATGATATATTGCCAACGAATCATGAATTAATTGTTGCCGAGGTACAATTATTACAAGAAACTGCCCGAGAATTGCGGTTGAAAAACGTGTTATCGAGTGTGCGTGACCAGTATGATTTTATCTTGATTGATTGCCCTCCTTCTTTAAATATTTTAACGGTCAATGCATTAGCTGCTTCCGATTCTGTGCTGATACCTATTCAATGTGAATATTTTGCTTTGGAAGGGCTAACCAGTTTATTGAATACAGTAGAACAAATTCAAACAACCATTAATCCCAGGCTTTACATAGAGGGATTATTACGCACCATGTTCGATAAGCGTAATCGATTAGCTGTAGATGTCTCAGCTCAACTAAAGCAGCATTTTCCTGGGCGCATTTATCGAACCGTGATTCCTCGCAATGTCCGTTTAGCAGAAGCACCAAGCCATGGGTTACCCGTCATTCAATATGATGATAAATCATTAGGAGCTGTTGCTTATTTAACGCTAGCTGGAGAAATTTTAGAAAAAAGTTCAGCTTTAAAAAAAGCATTACCGAGAAAGGAGGAACAAATTAAAATATAAAAAAGTGATATGAATTATGGACTACTTTAACTCAGGGATTTTTATGCAGCAAACCAAACAAGAAATCAAAGAATTGGTAAACATTATTTTAAAGAAATCAGAAATGATAAAAAAAGATTTTAAATTGCAAGCAAATGCAACCTCCGATTTAAAAAAATTATTAAAAACTAAAGAGAAACTAACGGAATCAAAAGATAAAAAATGTTTATTGAGCGATTGCAGATCAAAGGTAGATGCGTTGGATATAAGGCTAGAGACAGAAACGAAGCGCATTTCTTGGCAGATAAAAACATTAAATGAAGTTATCTGTACAATAAAAAATAAATCTGAAATAATAAATTGTTTTAAATTTAAAAAAAAAAATTTAAATATGCAGGAAAAAATACAAAATGCTCTCACCGCATTAAAAGAAATTCAATTAGATTGTGAAAAGAGCAGAAAAAATTTTGATGATCAGATAATTAGGCTCTATAGAGAAATGAACGATATCTCTGTTGGCCTTTCTGAAGAAGAAAAACTGAGGCCAATATCAAAGGTGTCTTCTTTTTTCAGTTGTTCTAAAAACAAAGCTAAAATCAGCGCGGTGACAAGTAGTTCTATAAGATTACTTTCTAACGAAGAAGAAAAATTAGACGAAGCAAAAGAGACGCTATCAAAAGAAGCATTATATGATGAGTTAAATTTAAAGCTTTCTACAATTTATAAAAGTGATCAGACTATGACTAATTCTATATTGTTTCTTCCTGCTATACCAGAAGCATCGATGAGTGAAGACGAGAAAGAAACAACTCATTTTGAGAAAGATCTCGATTTTTCAGATATTTTTTCTCCTAGGTCTGTTAAAAAACTGATTCATTATTATGAAGAAATCCATAAAAAAGGAGTAACGGAAAATAATCACGATAGGATGCCGAAAAAAAATTTTTCTTAGGAAATCACTTTATGAAGTTGTCCGATGAGGCTGAAAAAACAGATTTTGGTTTTCAAGAAGTCCCTCTTCAAGAAAAAGCAAAACGTGTTGCAAATGTATTTCGTTCAGTCGCAAAAAAATATGATTTAATGAATGATGTTATGTCGTTTGGATTGCATAGGTTATGGAAGCAGTATGTTATCGTACACAGCGGCATTCGATCTGGACAAACGATTTTAGATGTAGCTGGTGGAACAGGTGATTTAACAATAGAATTTCTGAGAAAACTCAATGGAAAAGGACAGGTTGTTTTATCTGATATTAATGAAGCAATGCTTATGCAGGGCAGAGATAAGCTAATTGAAAAAAATTGGGTGACCAATGTCTCTTTTCTGCAAGCAGATGCGGAAAATCTACCATTTAAAAGCAACTATTTTGATTGTGTTAGCATGGCATTTGGGTTGCGCAATGTGACGTCTAAAAGGGCGGCGCTGCATGAAATATATAGAATTCTAAAACCGGGAGGAAGAATGTTGATTCTGGAATTTTCGAAACCCATTCTTCCTGTTTTGCAAAAACTATATGATCTTTATTCATTTAATGTAATCCCAACGTTAGGGAGTTGGATTTGCGGCGATTCGGATAGCTATCAATATCTTGTTGAATCCATCAGAAGACATCCTAACCAACAGATTTTGAAAAATATGATAGAAGAAAGCGGGTTTGAGGATGTTGAATTTTATAATTTAACGGGTGGGATCGTTGCATTGCACAAAGGATTTAAATATTAATGAAGTCACGTTTTTTATTTTCTTTACAAAAAGCGATTAATCATTTTCTTTCTCTTGATCCTCAATCGAAAGAAAATTGGGAACGATTTGAAAATAAATCGATACTTATTGAATTAAAAGGGTTACCTTTTATGTTCCAGTTGCTATTTCTGAAAGACAAAACAGTCGCTCTTAAAACAGAGGATTTTATTTTTTCAGATACAGTAATCAAAGGCGGTCCTTTTAGTTTGTTACATTTGACTTTTGCAAAGGATAACAGAAGAAGTTTATTGGCAGATTCGGTTGAAATGGAGGGTGATTTAGAACTTGGCCAAGCTGTTATAGATATGTTTGATGAATTACATATTGATTGGGAAGAATGGCTATCAAGTTTCATCGGCGATATTCCTTCGTCTTATATAGGAAGATTTGTAACACAATCAAAAAGAATTGCTAAAGAGATTCAAACGTCCCTGTCGGAACAAATCGACGAATATATTCATGAAGAAATTTGTCTATTTCCATTTGCGTTGGAGTTGGCTGATTTTTTTAATGATGTTGATATATTACGTATGGACGTTGATCGATTAGAGGCAAGAGTAGATAGAATCATGCTAAGGTTACGAGGTTAATAGTGAAATCAATATCACGTTTTTTTCGTCTAATACGCATTAATTTTATTTTGATCCGTTATAATTTAGACGAAATTATTTTTTCGATGCGTTGGTTTTACCCCCTACGTTTTTTAGGTTACTTTAATCCATGGTATTGGGTTTTAAAAAATAAACTCAGTCGCGGAGAACGAATCAGATTGGCTTTAGAAGACTTAGGCCCTATTTTTATTAAGGCAGGGCAAGTACTTTCTACGAGACGCGATTTTCTCCCAGATGACATTGCTGATGAACTTGAGAAACTTCAAGATCGTGTTCCTCCTTTTTCAGGCGTTATAGCCAAAAAAATGATTGAACAGGCATTGCAATTGCCGCTTGATCAAGTGTTTCAGGAATTTAATCAAACAGCATTAGCTTCCGCTTCGATTGCACAAGTGCATGAGGCCACTTTACTTAGCGGCCAGTCGGTAGTGGTTAAAGTACTGAGACCCAACATAAAAAAAATCATAGAACGTGATTTAGATTTATTGAAAACAGTAGCTAATCTAGCGGAGCAATACTGGTTTGAATCGCGACATTTTAAGCCGAAAGAAATGGTCGGGGAAATAACTCAATCTTTATTTGATGAATTGGATTTGTTGCGGGAGGGAGCCAATGCATCCCAGCTTCGTCGTCATTTTTTCCATTCTGATATGTTGTATGTGCCTGATATTTATTGGACTTATTCTCGACACAATGTGTTAGTCATGGAACGCATTAATGGAATTCCCGTTCATAATATTCAAGCGTTGAAAGAAGCTGGATTTGATATGAAAAAATTAGCTACTCGTGGGATTGAGATTTTTTTCACCCAGGTGTTTAGAGACAGTTTTTTTCATGCGGATATGCACCCGGGTAATATTTTTGTTAATCCTAAAAATAAGGAAAACCCACAATATATTGCCGTTGATTTTGGTATTGTGGGTTCGCTTAATACAAAAGATCAACGCTATCTTGCTGAAAATATGATTGCCTTCTTTAAACGCGATTATCAACGCGTGGCAGAACTACATGTTGCATCCGGTTGGTTGCCCCCGGAAACTCGAATTGATCAATTTGAAGGAGCCATTCGGGCTGTTTGCGAACCTATTTTTGAGAGACCCCTAAAAGATATTTCATTTGGCCAGTTATTATTACGATTATTTCAAACAGCAAGACGATTCAATATTAATATCCAACCGCAATTAATTCTTTTGCAAAAAACATTATTGAACATTGAAGGAGTAGGAAGACAACTTTATCCCGAATTGGACTTATGGAGTACAGCGGCTCCTTTTCTGGAACGATGGTTAAAAAATCAAATAGGAATCAAGGCGTTTTTTCGGCAAGTGAAAAACAATTTACCTTATTGGTCAGAAAAACTTCCTGAAATTCCAGGATTGTTATTTGATATATTAAACCAGAAACGTCAAGAACAAACAGAAATGTATTTTCAGAAAAAAATTCATGAAATGGAGAATCAGGATAAACGAAACTATCGTCCTTTTATGGCCGGTGTGGGCAGCACCTTGTTGTTGGTAAGCACAGGTTTATTTTTTTTACTGCCAGTTAATTTGTTACTGATCGAGCTCTGTGGATTAACTGGACTGGTTTCGTTATTAATAGCTCTGTCATTCTGAAAGAAGGGATGAATCTGTCAATAGGCATCAGCTATCCCTAGAATAACGCGTTAATGCCGTGATAATTTTGTCTTCCATTTCACGGTATTTCCAACTATTGCCATTATGGCCATTAATCATAATGACAAAAGCGAAGGGCTCTTTGTTCTTACTGACTGCATAACCAGCCAGTGAAACCACCCCTTTTATGGTGCCCGTTTTGGCACGCACTTTCCAAGCGATGTTTTTAAATCGATGTTTTAATGTACCGTCTACCCCTGCAATCGGCAGAGCAGAAATAAATTCATAATTTATAGTGTAATGATGGAAGGCAAAATCCAGTGCTTCCATCATTTGTGCTGGTGTGACTTTATTATTGCGGGACAAACCAGAGCCATCTATTATTTTAAGACCTGACGTGTGGATTCCTACTTTCTGTCCTAAAATTTGCGTGATGGCAAAGCTACCGTTTTGCCACGATCCTGCCTGATTTGTATAAGACTGCCCTATTTTCTTAAACAAGGATCCGGCAGTGATATTATTTGAATTTTTCAGCATGTCATTAATCAATAAATGTAAAGGGTTCGATTGATGAACAGCAAGGGTATTTAATCCAGGATTAGCTGCCTTAGCATAAATGGTACCATTTAGCTGAATATTAAAACGGTTAAATAAACTGTGCATCATGGATTTATTAAAATCGATGATGTTATTGACCACAATGCTGGCCCCCGTAGCATAATAGCCTTTAGCCATGCAGCCGTTTAACGTAATCAGATTATTGACGGTTGAGTGCATATGGATAGCACAGGATGCGTGTGCGGCTTTGGTTATAATGGCATTTTCAATACCAGGATAATAAAACCGTGGACTTTGAATAATATTGGCTAATCGGCCAGGCACTTTGGCTGGGGTAATTTTAAAAGAAATGCAATTGTGATTAATGATGCTGGCGTTAATGGGCGCAGCATAACAGTATTTGCTATCACTGTCAGTCCAACCCGGTCCTATGTTGTTTTGATCATAAGCGGTATTATCGATATAGACATTTCCTGCAATAGTCTGAATTTGCTCCGATTTTAAAGTTACCATTAAATCAGCTAAGTCGTAATACGTGAGAGTGGGATCGCCGCTATGAATTAAATATAAATCACCTGAAAGCGTTCCATTGTTTGTCGCTTTGGCATTCGTTGCCACACGAGTGGAGAAGGTATAATGGGGGCCGAGATACAGTAAGGCTGCCTCGGCCGTTAATATTTTCAAAATGCTGGCAGGGGTGAATAATTGCTGAGAGTTTCTTGAGTAAAGGGTGTCCCCATATTTCATGGATTTAATTTGAATGCCGACCGCGGCATTGGGGTCCCCTGAGTTAACAATTTGATTAATTGTAGTAATTAAGCTTTGATTGGTGTATGTCGGCGCAGGCGGAGTCAAGTGTCGTTTTCGGTGCTTTGCATAAGCAGGGTGTATAACTAAGTTTAACCCCAGCAGAATAGCGAGCATTTTTCCTGTGAAACGCATTTTTTCTCCCACGTAGCCTATGCCTATCGGTGAACCCTGTTGATAGTTTAACCTATTCTATGAGTAGACAACACGAATACAGCGGTCACAGTTAGGATTATATGATACAATGGCAAAAATTGCTAAGCTTTACAGAAAGAGAGAGTCTATGACGTTCAACAAAAAACAAATGCATTATGTCAGTGAAATCGATCAATTTCTGCAGCAGTATGACAAACAGCATGCCGAGCAATCCGTTTCACAACAGAAAGAAATAACTCGCTATCAACGCATTTATCGATTACGTGATGTTGTGACATTACCCCCATCGGATCAAAACTTAGGGGATGATATTTAAGTGAAACGTCTTTTTGCACAACTCGTCCCCTTCCTATTTCTGGGTATTTTTATTGTACTACTGACTGTCGGAATTATTTTTCTTTCCTATTTGTTTATCATAGGTGCGATGGTTGGATT
Source organism: Pseudomonadota bacterium (assembly GCA_021807565.1). Taxonomy (GTDB): domain Bacteria; phylum Pseudomonadota; class Gammaproteobacteria; order DSM-16500; family DSM-16500; genus JAKBCU01. The sequence goes on from JAKBCU010000002.1 coordinate 9,980, forward strand.
TGTCCTATTTTTGATTACGGTGATTAAAGAAAAAGTCTTTCCTAATCACTATCCCACTCAAGGTAGGCGACAAACGAAGCAAGGTCGAGTGATTGAGCACGATGATGAGTGAGCGTTAGTGCCCCATTCCATGTGATAACGTTATGATAAATCGACGACAACCGCTGTTTTCATTATTACTGCTCATGTTATTGGATCACTTAAGTCTCACTATTACATTTCCTATTTTAACTCTCTTATTTTTTGATCAGCATACCAGGCTATTTACCATCGATGCATCCGCGGAAGCGCGTCATCTTTGGTATGGCTATTGTTTGGCAATTCCTCACCTGATTAATGTGATGTTGACGCCTATACTCAGCGCCATGTCGGATGCGTTTGGAAGGAAAAAGATCTTACTGCTTGCTACATTCGGTGCGTTTCTTTTTGCTATGGTGGCAGCATTAGGTGTTGTTTGGGGTTCGCTCAGTCTTTTATTAGCGGCTTATGTGTTAAAAGGAATGTTTTCAAGAACCAATCCTATTAGTCAAGCGGTCATTGGAGATACCAGCCCCATAGAAAAAAAAGTATTACACATGGGATACTTGCAAGCCTCGATTTCAATAGGGGCTTTTTTGGGGCCTATGTTAGGCGGCTATCTCGCTTATTGTTTTTTTACAGAACTCAATTTTGCAACGCCTTATTTAGTTGCCGCTTTTTTTGCGGCGATGAGCTGGTTAGTCACATTCTGTTTTTTTCCAGAAACATTAATAGAGCGACACGTTCGTTCGCCATGGCAAGAAATGCATTGGCAAAACATTAACGCATTATTTAGGAAGCCAAAAGTACGTTACATTTCAGCCATTTTATTGTTAAGTCAGTTAAGCTGGAGTTTGTATTATCAATTTATTCCGCCTATTTTAAAAGAAGTCTGCCATTTTACTGGTAGTGAGTTAGGGATGTTTATTGGCTTTATCGCAGGCTGGCTTGCCCTTGCCACCTTATTTGGAATTAAATGGCTAGATCAATGGTTTGATTTGCGACAAATGTTGATGATCTCATTGTATTTAGTGATGCTTGGATTACTGATCACTCTGTTTTTTTGTGCTCGCTATCGATCAGGTGAAACCACTATCCTGTTATGGATAGCCGCTATTCCCATTTCAGTAGGGGATGTCATTGCGTTTAGTTGTGTCGCTACACTGTATTCGAATGTAGTGATTAGGCAAGATCAGGGAAAAATAATGGGTATTTGTTTTATAGTGATTGGTTTGATTTGGGCGATAACCAGTATACTGGGAGGGATATTCATGAGCACGAATGTACTTCTACCCTTGATAGCAGCGCCTTTCGGTGTATTTTTTGGTATTGTGTTATTATCACTGCAACGCGTGCTTTAAGTCATATTTTAAGTCTTCAATATTTTCAATGCCGACGGATAATCGTAGCAAATTGTCTTTGATTCCAAGCAATTCGCGGTGCTGTTTTGGAATGCTTGCATGTGTCATAATGGCGGGGTGTTCGATTAGGCTTTCAATGCCGCCTAAGCTCTCTGCCAAAGAAAACAAATGACAATTCTCTACTACTCTTTGGGTTTCTGCTAAATCGCCTTTTAATAAGATAGAAACCATTCCGCCAAATTGTTTCATTTGCTGTTTTGCCAGGTAATGTTGTGGATGAGAAAGGAGTCCAGGATAAATCACTTGCGCCACTTTAGGATGCGTTGCCAACCAGGAAGCCAACATTTCTGCATTTTGGCAATGTCTTTCCATTCTTAAGGCTAATGTTTTGACTCCACGTAATGCTAAAAAACTATCAAATGGACCAGCAATTGCACCGACGGCATTTTGTAAAAAACTTAACTGTTCCGCCAACCGAGTGTCCTCACCGACAATGGCAATGCCGCCTACTATATCAGAATGACCATTAATGTATTTCGTGGCAGAATGCACGACGATATCAAATCCTAATTCAAGAGGGCGCTGTAAAATAGGTGTTGCAAATGTGTTGTCTGCTACAGCAATAAGATGATGTTGTTTTGCTATTTTCGCGATCTCAGCTAAGTTCGCAAGTTTCAGCATGGGGTTGGTGGGCGTTTCTACCCAAATCATGCGTGTGGTTGGGCGTAAGGCTTCTTTGATTTTTTGGGGCTCGGATAAATCCACGAAGGAAATCTGTAAATTGGCAGAACGTTTTCGAACTTTTTCAAATAATCGATAAGTTCCACCATATAAATCATCCATGGCAATGATGTGATCGCCCGCATTAAGTAACTCCAAAACCGTCGAAATGGCCGCCATACCAGATGCAAAAGCAAAACCTTGTTTTCCTGATTCTAAGTTGGCGATGCAAGTTTCATAGGCTTGTCGAGTGGGATTTTTAGTACGGGAATATTCATATCCTTTATGCACACCAGGGCTTTTTTGCACATAGGTGGAGGTCGCATAAATCGGAGTCATAATGGCGCCCGTTGTGGGGTCAGGCAATTGCCCAGCGTGAATGACGCGTGTATCCAAGTGTTGTTCAGATTGTTTCATAGTTAAATAAACCCTTTTTCTTGCATCCAACTATCATTGGCAAATTTGCTTAAATAATTACGTATTCCATCGGGTAAAATAACCAAGCAGGTTTGACCTTTTTTCAGTCGCTTTGCTGCTTGTAATGCGGCCCATACCGCAGAACCTGATGAACCACCGATTAACAAGCCTTCTTCTTTGATCAATCGTCTGGCTGTAATAAAAGAATTTTTATCATCCACTTTAATGTATTCATCTACTACATTGTTATCCAGCACGTTAGGTATAAAATCATAGCCTATTCCTTCTACATAATACGAATGGATATCTGTACCCCCACCTAAAATGGAACCATAGGGGTCAACGCCAATGATTTGAATGTCAGGATTCACTTCTTTTAGTCGTTTAGCTAGGCCTGTAATGGTTCCCCCTGTACCGGCGGAAGCAACTAGCATGTCCAACTTTTTCCCCATGTCCTCTATAATTTCTTGAGCAGTGAGGTCATAGTGAGTATTAGGATTTTCAGGATTATTGTATTGATCCAAAATGAAGGAGCGAGGGATTTGTTGCTGCAGTTTTTTGGCCAACGAAATATGGCTTTCAGGATCGTCCCACGCGGCTTCTGTTGGTGTGCGGAATATGGTGGCACCGAGGGCTTCGATAACGACTTGTTTTTCATGGCTCATTTTTTCTGGCATGGTGATGATGGCTTTATAGCCTTTTACCGCGGCCACAAAAGCAATCGCAATACCGGTATTGCCCGATGTGGCTTCAATTAAGGTATCACCCGGTTTAATTTTGCCGCTTTTTTCAGCCTGTTCCAGCATGCGTAGTGCAATTCGATCTTTTACGGAACCACCTGGATTTAAAAACTCACATTTTCCATAGAGTTCGCAAGCTAAATCGCCCGCGATTTTATGTAATCGTACAATGGGAGTGTGACCAATCGCTTCTAAAATAGTATTCAAAACCATAAGGGGATTCCTGTCGCATTTTTATTAAGTAATGAGCGTAGAAGCCATGTCTCGATATTTCAATACGTGGCATCGATAGCTTGTTGGATCTGTTGTCAAATCGCCGCTTACATTAACGGTCATGGAAATTCCATTGAGCACGCCATCTTGTAACGCGCAGAAATTGTCAATCTGTTGTTCAGAATTAAATTGTAACTGTGATACGGTAACACGATACGAGTGACCAAAGGTTAAGGCAATCCAAAAATTGTTTTTGCTTCGAATATCAAATAAATAAGGTAAAATTTGACCGTTTTGTACGTCACGGATAATTAACAGCCAAGTGGGATGACCTACAATAGAATGAAAGCGAGTATTGATTTGTATGAATTGACCCAATGCATTATCTGCCTGGGCGTACGGAACAAATAACCATAACACTACGGCTAGCCATTTTTTCATATATATATCCATCGTATCAACGGGTGATAAGAGTAACTTGTTATTATTTTTTCGATTCATCCATTATGCCATAGGTATAGCCACCGATTTCAATGCTATTATCTAAATGTGCTTCAATCTCATTACGGATAGCCTCCGCATTGGTACCGGAAAACTGCACCCCAACGCCGGGCAATACATGGTGTAATGCATTTTTAGGCGTAATCCAAATCACTTTGCCGAGGAATTTTAACGGTTCTTTTTTATCAGGTAAAGCCAGTTCAACCATAACGCGATCACCTAATGATAGCGTTTCAACGGTGGGAATGAATAACCCACCCTGTTTAACAAAAGGCATGTAGGAAAGATTGAGCTCTAAAGGATCTTTAATCTCATACATTAATACATGGGGTTCTTGCATCGTTTCAACTATCCTTATTCGCCTAAGTTGGCCAACAGTCTGATGGACTTTTAGTAATAGTTCCATCACTGGATATCAAGGTGAGTGTGGCACACGAGGTTCCATTGGATGCATCATTCGCTTGGTTGCCTACCGCTGTTGCAGTAATGGTATACGATGATCCACTGATATTGCTAATATCCAGGGTGTAATAGCCTTCTGAGGATGAAGAGACGTTATTCCAAACTTGCGCAAGTGTTCCATATTGCGTGTTCGTCGATCGGTATCTTTCTTCTGCTAAAGAAATCGATAAAAGTGCACTGATGGCATCAATTCGACGACCTCTTAATTCATATGAAGAATAAGTATAAACAGAAATGGTCGCCAAAATGGCAAAAATAAGGACTGTAATAACCATTTCAATCAAAGTAAATCCGGCTTTATGCATATTTTTTTTCATAGTAAGTCCATGTATTGTGGATTGAATTAAAAAAGCGAACCCATTTTAAAAATGGGTAAATACATAGCGATCACAAATCCTCCAATGACTACACCTAGTACTATCATAATCAAAGGTTCAAGTAAATTACTCAAATTATCAACGATAGTGTTGACTTCTTCTTCGTAATAATCGGCCACTTTATGTAACATATCGGATAAGGCACCTGAAGCTTCACCTACCCCTATCATTTGCGTTGCCATAGTCGGAAAAAGCTTGGTAGATACCATGGAAGCGGCAAGCGGGTGACCACTGGCCACTTCATCTGAAATTTGCATAATGCCTTTACTATAGACGCTGTTCCCCATCACGGGAGCCATTGCTTTCATGGATTCAACAATAGGCATACCGGCTTCTAATGTCGTGGCTAAGGTGCGTGTATAGCGTGCAATAATCCCTTTTCTTAAAATTAATCCAATAATAGGTATTTTTAGAATGTAATGATCAATTTTTTGTTGTAGAGATTTGTTTTTACGCATAGCAGATCTTATTGCCCAAACTATACCTACAATGCAAGCAATGACTAACCACCAATAAGATCTCAAAAACTGCGATAAATGAACAACCAACATCGTAAATGCGGGTAATTGACCACCAAAGGATTTAAACATTTTTTGAAATTGGGGCACGACAAAGAGTAACAAGATAAGACTAACAATCATTGCCACGGTGATGATAACAGCAGGATAAACCAAGGCTTTTTTTATCTTCGATTTCAGTAGCTCACTTTTTTCAAGATAAAGGGCAAGACGTTTTAATGTTTTATCCAGTGTACCTGATTTCTCTCCTGCTCGAATCAAGTTGCAATACAAATCATCAAAGCTATCTGGAAATTGGCTAAACGATTCACCCAATGCATGGCCTCCTGCCACATTGTTTTTTAATGAAGTGAGCAGCGATTTTAATTCGTCATTTTCTTGATCTCGACCTATGATATCGAGAGCTTGAACGAGTGGAAGACCCGCAGAAAGCATCGTGGATAAAAAACGAGTAAATAATAAGATATCTTTCGATTTAATTTTTTTCTTTCGTGGTAATAAGTTAAATTTACCCAATTCAACGCCTTGTTTGGGTTGCATCGTAATCACTTCAATCCCTAATTTTTTAAGGGAGAGTTGAGCTTCTTTGGCGTCAGCTGCTTTCAAAACACCGCTAACGCGCCCTCCTTGAGGGTTGATTCCTGTCCATTGAAAACTTTTAGAAGTGTCTGGCATAGCTGTTCTCGTTATTTAAATACACGGTTTAGTTCGGCTAGACTGGTTTTCCCCGCCATGATTTTTTTTAATCCTCCATCACGTAAATTCGTAATCCCCTCTTTTTTGGCTTGATTGGCAATATCTAAGGCATTCCCTTGCCGCATGATAATTTGCGTCATCTCTTCTGAAATAGGCATCACTTCAAAAATGCCGGCTCGACCTTTAAATCCGTGTGAGCATCGTGTACATCCTACTGGACAATATAATTTAAATGTACCCAACTGTTCTTTAGTAAATCCTTCATTTAATAAAATGTCGTCATCGATATGTTCTTCTTTTTTGCACTCATCACAAAGAATACGTACCAGTCGTTGGGCAACGATCAGCTTTAAGGAACTGGCCAAATTATAAGGAGCAATTCCCATGTTCATTAAGCGTACGATGGTTTCTGGTGCGCTATTGGTATGTAACGTGGATAATACTAAATGTCCAGTTTGCGATGCTTTAACGCCTATTTCTGCTGTTTCTAAGTCACGAATTTCTCCCACCATAATAATATCTGGATCTTGACGTAAAAAGGAGCGCAGCGCTGTTGAAAAGGTTAATCCCGTTTTTAAATTAACATGTACTTGATTAATTCCTTCCATTGGAATTTCAACGGGATCTTCAACGGTTGAAATATTTTTTTCAGGTGAATTTAAAAAATGTAATGAAGAATATAAAGTAACAGTTTTACCGCTTCCTGTCGGGCCTGTTACTAAAATCATTCCCTGTGAACGCTGCAATGCTTCGAGTAAATGTTTATTTTGCACTGGGTCAAGCCCTAATCGTTCCATTCCTTGAAACGTACTGGCGGAATCTAAAATTCGCAGCACGATTTTTTCACCAAATAATGTGGGACAAATACTGACGCGAAAATCGACGGCTCGTTTGTTAGGAAGAATTAATTTAAACCGACCATCTTGAGGAAGGCGATGTTCTGTAATATCCAGATCTGACATGACCTTAATGCGGGCAATCAAATAATTGGCAAGCTTTAAGGGTGGGGCATTGACCGGTATCAATACGCCAAACTGTCTGAATCGAATTCGATAAACTAATTCATAACGTTCAAAATGGATATCCGAGGCGCCTTTTTCAATAGCATCCAGTAATATTCGATTCACAAAATTAATGACAGGCGCGCTTTCAGCATTTGCTGAAATTAAATCAGAATTTTCGTCTTTGTAAGTATCAACGGTGATATTATTTAAGTTTTCTTCGGCAGCCACATGAATTTCAGACAAAATTTGTTTGTTGACCAACTCATCAATGACATGCCACAGTTTGCTGGCTTCTGCAATCAATAGTCTGGTATCAAATCCGGTTAAAAATTTAATTTCGTTTAAATTCTCAATGGTGGGGTCGGTGATGGCCAGAAAAAGTAATTCATTTTTTTTGAATATAGGGAGAGCCAAGCGTTTTTTGACAAGTTGAATATTTAAGTACTCTTGAGGCAACAGGTCTGCATTGTAGGCATTAATATCAAATAAAGGCAGTCCAAAATAGTCAGCGGTGGTTTTGGCCACTTGACCTTCATCCACGAGTTTTTCTTTTACTAAATATTCTATATAGGAGGTTTTATTAGTGCTGGCAAGTCGCAATGCTTCTAATGCAATTTGCTTATCTAATAAATTATGCTCGGCGAGATAATACGCATAACCGCTTAACACGCTTTTTGAGGAAGATTCTTCCATTCGGAGACTCCCTGCTTAGCCGATGCATTGACTCATTTTTCATAAAAACGATTAAAAATAAAAAAACCGACCGGTGGGAACATACAGACAACCTACATTCCCACCCTAGAATCGGTCAGCTTATTTTGCGTACCCATTCGTTACACCACCACCTGAACTTGCCCATGTGATGATATTGCCTGTGATCGTAGGTGTTAACACATACGTATCTGTTGCAAGAAGACCATTTTGCGCAACAGGCGTTACCGTGATCACCCCATCCTGTACTCCAACAGAAGCAACTGCTCCTTGTGGAGAGGTAATAGCTGCCGGTATGTTATTGGTTCCTGCATTGCAACCTTTGACAACACCCAGGTTTTGAAAGCACTCAGTAACCCCTATCTTAAACGGCGATGTAGCTTCCACTATCTCACTATAGTAAGCTCTGCGCGTGTAATTTTGGTACGAAGGTATTGCGATCGCGGCCAGGATTCCAATGATCCCAATCGTGATCATCAACTCTATCAAGGTGAAACCTTGATTAGATCGCGTTATGTACTTCATCTGACACCTCCCTAAATAGATATCGAGACTCGATAGCCTGTCCAACCGCCCTTGCGTTAAAAACATAATTCTCACATACAGTATAACCCCATTAATTTGACCATGTTTTGATCAACCGATCAAAAATGACTTAACCTGTTCAAAAATAAGAATTATTTTTGTATAAAAAGATCTTTATTGGAAGTGATTTCTTGCGCGGTTTGGAGGTCTAACCGTTGGCTTTCGACAAGTTGTTGTAAATATTGATCTAATGTACACATGCCTAGCGCTGTGCCCGTTTGAATAGAGGTATACATTTGGGCTGTTTTGTCTTCTCTGATCAAATTTCGTATAGCTGGGGTGCCCAGCATGATCTCAAAGGCAGCTACACGGCCACCTTCGCGTTTTTTAATCAGCGTTTGGCAGATAACGGCTTGCAATGACTCAGAAAGCACATTACGAATAATATTTTTTTCGTTACCTGCAAAGACGTCTACCATACGACTGACTGCTCTAGGAGCAGAGCTTGTATGCAGTGTAGCCATGACTAAGTGACCTGTTTCGGCTGCAGTGAGAGCAAGTCGAATAGTTTCTAAATCGCGTAACTCGCCGACCAGAATGACATCGGGATCTTCACGCAAGGCTGAGCGTAGCGCAGCGTTAAAATCATGTGTATCCCGATGTACCTGACGCTGATTGATCAAACATTTTTTATTTTGATGCGTAAACTCAATAGGATCTTCAACGGTAATAATATGGCTAGTTTGATTCATATTAACATAATCGATCATGGCGGCTAGCGTGGTACTTTTACCAGAACCCGTTGGCCCTGTCACAAGAATGAGTCCATTCGGTAACTCTAAGACTTGTTTGAAAATGGGTGGAAGCTGTAACTCATCGAGTGTTGGAACTTTATCTGGAATGACTCGCAATACAGCAGCTACTCCTTTTATTTGGTGAAAAGCATTTACACGGAAACTGGCAACTTTGGGGACAATAATGGCAAAATCATGTTCTAATTCTTTTTCAAATTGGGTTTGTTGTTCTTTATCCATAATGCTGTACACCATGGTTTTGGTGGCTTCTGCATCAAGAGCAGCGGCGTCTTTAAGAGGAACCAACTCGCCATCAATACGCATCGTGGGCGGCTGACTAGGAGATATATGTAAATCCGAAGCGTTCATTTTAAAACTGAGTTCAAGTAATTCAGTTATTGTCATTTTCTTCTCCTCAGAATGATCATAAGTAAAGCGTACGTACTACAGCTGTTTTTTTCTTATTGTAGACATGATAATGGATGACATTTTTTCTTTTTGAAGGTGTTGTTAGAGCAACAGGTTTATGCTGATGGATAGACTTGATGGCAACCGTTTTTGTCTTTTTTACGACGGGTGCATGAAATAATGCAGCGATGTTTTTTGTTTTAGGTGGATGCGCTTCTAAAACGACGGTTTTTGATTTTATTGTATTTGACGCAGTCATTGGTTTAGGTTTCGTGGGTAATTGAAAATCTTCAATGGAATACGTATTTTTGCTCGTGGTTGTTTCTCCCAGGAAAGATTGAGCGATTTTGCTCGCAAGGGTTAAAGACCGTGTATTAGGCGGTGAAATGGCATCAAAGTGATTCAGATTTTTCCTTGCACTGGTCATATCCCCTTTTTTGTAATCCATTTCGGCCAAATTTAAATAGGAAATAGGGCGATTTGGGTCCTGTTTCAGTGCCAGAGCAAAATACTGATCCGCTAAGGGATGATTTGGAATTTTCAAAGCACACATCCCAGCATTTTCATAGGCGTCCGCCGGACTGATATAATCAGGATCTTTGACGGCAAGCATAAAGTGTTGGATAGAATCTTCATATCTTCCTTGACGACATAAAAAAGTACCAAAATTATTTTGTACATCGCCGCGGCTGGGCGCTATTTTGATGGCTTTTACGTAATACTCTTGTGCTTCCTCTTTGTTGCCTGTTGTCTCAAGAAAATAACCCATGGCATACCAAGGTTCTGGAATATGAGGGGCTTGAGTTAAAGCAAGCAATAGCTTTTGTTTAGCACGTTGCACATTATTCATTTCTAAATAAGCAATGCCAAGCCTAACGTTGATTTTGGCAGTAGAAATTTTTGCTTTTTCATCACTTGTGGCGGCACCTGTATCTAACGTGCTACAGGCAGCTAAGCTTAAATAAATCAGAGTAAACAGAGCGGCTAGACAGACTCGCATAAAATTTAGCTTTCCCCTTTATAAATGGCCGTACCGGCAACTTGGCTTGTAATAATTTTTGGGGTAATGAATATTAATAATTCATGTTTTTCATCATGTACACCCTTATGACTAAATAAATATCCCACGACAGGCAGTGATCCCAAAAAGGGAATTCGATCAACGGTATTTTGTTTAATGGTCTTATAAACACCGCCTAAGACAACGGTTTCATTATTGTCTAATAAAATATTGGACTCTACTTCTTGTGTATTAATGGCTGGAATCGAAGTATTGGTGGTGACTGTTCCGACACCGGTACCTTGAGAGCTGCTTGAAATAACGACATTATTACCACGTGTATCTTCTGTCGCTTTAACACGCAAAACGATTTTATTGTCAGGTGTAATTTGCGGGATAATGGCTAAGCTCAAGACTGCTTTTTTGAAGGTAACACTGGTTGCACCACTGGATGAAGCTTCTTGATAAGGAATTTCTTCACCGGTTTGAATCATGGCTTTCTGTTGGTTGGAAGTAACGACGCGTGGACTGGCGATGATTTGTGCATGGTTTTCACCTTCCAGTGCGGATAATTCTAAATCAAGTAAAATATGACCGACGCGAGCGAGCGCTAAGCCAACACTACCAGGAGTGGATCCATCAAAAAGTGTATTGGCTTGAACATTAAAGTTTAATCGAGAAGGAAACGGTACATTGCCAATCGGAGTGGTTTGACTGCCTGTTTGAGTCAGCTGACTTGCACCAGCCAGTGTACCGGATAAATGACGGGTATCACTGACACCAAATTTAACGCCTAATTCTTCTTCGTATGTGGTATCAATATTCACAATACGTGCTTCAATTAACACTTGTCTTGCAGGGATATCCAATTTTTTAATGGCATGGCTAATGTCATTGATGCTCGATTGAGTGTCTCGAATAATTAAACTGTTGGTTCTGGCATCCACGGCCACTTCGCCGCGCGGGGTTAATAAACTACTCTCTGTTCCTTTGAGTAATTTTGCTAACGCTACTGCATTGGTATATTTCAACCGTATGAACGTGGACTTTAAAGGGGCCAAATTCGATAGCGCTTCTTCGGATTGCAATTCTTTTGACTCATTGCTAGCGATATCTTCAATGGTACTGATAAAAATGACATTGCCCACTTGGCGTGAAGCGAGCGCATGGGTTTTCAAAAGCACATTAAGGGCTTGCCGCCAAGTCACATTTTTCAAATTCAGCGTAATATTGCCTTTGACGGCATCACTAATGATAAAGTTTAATCCGGAATTTTTGGCAATAAGTTGCAATAATGATCGTATTTCAATGTTTTGGAAATAAAAAGAGAGCTTGCCTTGTGACGGCGTATCCTCACCAAATGAATCGTGTAATTCAGATGGGGTTGCTGCAAATACGGGATGATTACTTTTAAATAAGCTTAGGATAAGAGCAGATGCAATCAGAGCAGATAGAATAGCAATGATAATTTTTTTGGTGTTAAGCAAGCCGGCTATCATCATGGCGCATCCTCGAGTTGTAACGTGATAATACGTTGAATGGGCTTGCTTCCATAGATAGCATTTTTTTGCTCCTCCATAATATTCATTTTATCAGGATAAATGCTAATTACCTTATTCCCTCTTTCTCCTATGAGATCGCCTTCTTCCACCTGATAGATTAAATTATCGGGTGTTATGATAAAACCATAGGTGGTATTACCTTTTGTCAGTGTTCCTATGAATCGTAACATATTTATGGGATAAGCCTGAAGCGGATTCGTTTTGATCGCATTTGCTTTCGAAGTCGATTCAGGGGGGGCTTCAAAAGGTGATCTCAATAAATCCGCTTGATATTGAGCTGGAGTGGGCAGAGTGATCTCTGGGATGGGTGTGTTTGCAGAATGGCTGTCAGATGTTTTAAGTTGTTTGATATAATTTTGTAAATCGGTAAATTGATCTTCTTTGTTACATGATATGCAGATAAGGCTGAAACAGAAAACAATCAGTACGAGTGAAACCGCTTTAAGATGCTGCATCATAATTTGTCACCCTGGGGTAGCATATAGACAACCAAAGTCATTTCAGCGGTTAATAAATTTTCTGATTTTGCTATTTCAGCCATCTGCGTGCCCAATGCGTTAGTGTCATCTTTACTTGAGATAGTGAAATTGCTAACCACAACAATCCAAGGCATATTTGCCACTTGGCTGATAAAGTCAGCGAGCTGATGATAGGTTCCTATGGCAATGACTTTGATTGGAATTTTTACATATTGTTGTTCCATTGTTTCATCGCCAGGATTGAATAAATCGAAGTAAATATGATTCCCAGAACCGTATTTTAAAATCTCATTCAATAATTCAGGTAATTGTACATGCGTGATGAGCTTTTTTTTCCATCGATTCAACGAACTTTGGAAATTCCACAGTTCTGAAACAAAGTGTTTAGTAGCTTCTTCTTGGCTGATCACTAAAGCAAGTTGTTGTTTGATGGTATCTTCTTGTTGATGATTGTTGGCTATTTTTGTTTTTAGCCCAGCTAAATCCCAAGCATAACCGATATAAAAAACGATGGCGAACAATAACACAACAATCAATAGCCGCGTTTTGAGAGGCAAAGCATAGAGTTGTTTAATATGATAATCAGCCATAAGTAACCTAATTTTCCTGTATGACTTTTATGACAAATTTCTTTTCATTGGGTGTATTGATTCCTTGAGCAGAGATTTCTGATAAAGTAGGTTGTTTAAAAACAGGCGATTTTTCTATGTTTTTCATCAGGCGAGTAATTTCTAAACTCGATTTTGCTTGACCCACCAGGGTAATAGAATTTTGATTTCGAATAATTTTAGTGAGAAAAACATCACTTGGTACGACTTTTGTTAATTCATTCAGTAAACGAATCGCTTGGTAACTGGTTTCACGCAATGAAGCAATAAATTGTAGGTCGGTCGTAATGGTCATCTGTATTTGTTTTTCCTTGCTTAAGCCACCTAATACAACTTGTTCGTTATCGAGAAGGGTTTGTAAATACTGATTTCTTTCTTGAGAATGATGAATAACGCTTTCTAATACCAAATGTACGATAAACACTGTAAAAATAGCCAAACTGACAATCGCTAACAACAGCAGGCCAAATTTTATTTTTTCAATTTTTCTGGATTCTTCTCGCCAAGGGAGCAAATTAATATAAGTCATTTTAGCCTTTTCTCATCAATATTTGTTTAAGGCAAGTCCAGCGCACTGCATTAATGTAGGCGCATTGGTTTTGATTTCTTTTTCATCAATATCAGGAGACAATGTAAGATGCTTTAATGGGTTGGCCAGTTCTGTATCCATATTTAATTCTTTTTGAATAAAAGCGACAATGCCCGGTATTGTCGCACAGTCCCCGCTGATAATTAATTTTTGAATATTGATATTGGGCCTACTTGAATAGAAAAAATGAACGGCATGACGGAGATGAGAAATTAAATTTTCTCTCAAAATAGCATTGTACTCCACTGATTCTTCCACAGGGGAGGAAGGTTCCTTATTGCCTTCCTCAGAGATTTTTAGGTTGGCTTTATCAGTTAAATATTTATTGATTTGTGTCATCAGGCGCAACCCATCATAGCTTTGATCATGCGCATAAATTAAATGGCCTTCATGAACGACGATAAGGGAGCTCAAATTCACATTCAAATTAAGCACGGCAATCGTGTTGAGTAATTGTGTTTTGTCAAGAACAAGTGGAATGGCTCGTTCTAGAGCGTAACAGTTTACTTCAACCACTTTGGCGGAGAGTCCGGCCGTTTGTAAGGTATCTAAATAGGGTTTGATATGTTCTTTGCGACAGGCAACTAAAATCAGTTCAGCTTGTTTTTGATCGGGGACGAGGGATGGAACGACTGTGAAATCTAAATAAATTTCACCAATCAAATCGGGAAAATGACGGCTAGCTTCAAGCCAAGCACGAGATTCAATTTCATCTGAGTTTAAACGGCTATCGATAGCGATATTTTTAACTAATGCAAGTGATCGTGGAATGGCAAATGAAGCAGTCATTGTTTTTGTCGAAGATAGCTTTACCATGCTTTTTATCAGATCCCCCAATGCCTCGGTGTTTTTTATTTCATCTTTAACAATAGCACCGATAGGCGTGGGAGCGATTGAAAAATATTCCAATCGATACGGTTCTTCTACCGTATTCATTTTCATTAATTTTACAGATAACGGATTAATATCAATCGCTATAATATCGGAAGCAGCCCGCTTCGTGAGTTGTTTCAGATGATGACTCAAAAGAGAGACATGTTCTTTTAGCCTATTCAACAGCAAAGGATCCCTCCTTTTAGTATCTTTGATGTGCTTTTTGTAAGCAGCTTATCTCATGCTCACATTCACATGTCACACTTTTCTTTCGGGTGCGCCCGCTGAAATGGAAAAGGATGCGTCATTTAAAAATTATCACGATTGACTATCCCTGTTAAACCTATTATAAAAACAATTATAGGAGATTGCTACTTTTGATAACAAAACGTAATAATCATGGATTGAACTTGATAGAGCTGATGACAGTGCTGTTTATTGCTGCCGTGCTTTTATTGGCTTCTGTGCCTTATTTTTCTGACATGCTGCAAGAATTTCGGACATCTTCAATAGCAAATAACCTTTATTACACTATCCAATATGCTCGCAGTGAAGCCATTAAGTCGAATACAAATGTCTATTTATCTTTTTCAACAGGGGATACCTGGTGCTACGGATTGAACAAAAACAGTGCTTGTACTTGCACGGTTGCCTCATCTTGTGGACTAGGTGTTTATAGCGCACCAGCTGCACAACAAGTAACCTTATCATTAAGCGGTTTATCAGGAACCTCATTTTATTTTGAAGGAACGCATGGTGCTGCCAGTGCCTCCCCCACCATTACGCTGACCCCCTATGGGGAATCTTCCTACATTAAAGTGCTCGTATTGCAATTATTAACTCAAATGTGTTCCAGTGGAATTAGTGGGTATTGGAAATGCTAAAACATCGATCGTTCGGATTTTCATTGATTGAATTAATGATTGCTCTGGTGATAAGCGGAGTGTTATTTTCTGGCTTGATGGCTATTTTTATTGCAAACCTTGATCATTACCGCCGAACAATTGATATCAATCGATTAACAGAAGAATTGCAAGCCATTATGTCAGTCATGACAACGGAAATTCGACGGGCAGGGTATTCAGGAACAGCCAATGTAGACATAGGAACTCATACCAATACCAATCCTTTTATGGCAAACGGGGTTGATATTAATGTGGATGCAACAAAAGATTGTATTTTATTTGCTTATGATCATAACTCGGACGGCATATTGCCTTCCATTAGTAGTTCATATGACGATGAACGGTATGGTTTTCGCTTATTAAAAAATCAAGTCATGAATACAGGAACGGCCGCAGTGAATGTCATTCAAACGAGAGGTTATGGCGGAACGTATAGTTGTACTCCATCCAGCGGTGATGGTTGGCAAAATTTGAGTGATGTGCATCTCATCAATATCACTAACCTTCAATTTACATTAACGACGGATACGATGACAACAGGCCCGGGCAGCACAGGTATCGCTATGCGTAGTGTTGATATTACGCTCACGGGGCAGCTTGTCTACGATCCAACGGTAACGGAAACATTAACGGAACATGTCAAGGTACGAAACGATGAATATATTGGAAATGATGGTGGAGAGGAACAAGTATATCAGGGTAGGCAATGATACATTTATTCAATAAAAATAGTCGATTAAGTCATCTGTCGGGTGCAGTGACATTGATTTTGACAGTGATATTGCTTGTATTGAGCACATTAATTATTTTTGTGAGCGCCGGTTATAATCGTTTGGAAACAAAAGCCACAGCCAACTTTGTTCATAGCCAAGAAGCATTTGAGGCGGCAGAAGCAGGGGAAGAGTTTGCTATTAGTTATTTATCACAACATGCCTCAACCATTACAGCAAATCCAGTGTCCGGCTATTTTCCTCCTTATTCTGACTCCAGTACGACGAACATCAGTCTTGCCAATGGGAGCACATTCACGGCGGTTTACACAAACCCTAAAGCAAATAATTATAACTTGATTTTAATTACATCGACTGGGACGAGTAGCGATGGTTCGTCTACGCGGGTGATCAAACAACAGGTTATGTCCGAACCCATTGTGACAAATATACCGACTGCACCGTTGACTTCTGCTGGAAGTGCATCGCTATCAGGAAATTCTAATATTATTAATATTATTAATGATTCTAATGATGCAAAAACCATTACCTCAGGAGGAGCGGTGAGTTTAAGCGGTAGCTCAAAAACCACCACGAGCACAGGAGGCTCAAGCCCAGGAAATATTGGATCGGATATTCAATCGAACAATCCATCGTTGCAAGGAATATCATCGAGTAATTTTTTCCAACAATTTTTTAGTAGCGCAGCATCAAACGTACAAAGTGCGATGGCGCATGTGTTTTCATCGGCTACCGGTGCAACTTTATCAGGATTGACCAACACATCTATTTGGGTGAATAATTCGGTTTCTTTATCAGGAAATGTGACGGTGGGTTCGGCTACCGCACCCGTTTTACTCATTATCAATGGCAGTCTTTCCATTTCAGGAACGGTTAGCATTTATGGTTTTGTGTATGTGACAGGATCAACATCGATTTCAGGAAATACAAATATAGTTGGGTCGCTGGCAACAGCAGGCGCAGTTTCTCTCAGCGGAAATATTAAAATCACGTATGATAGTACCATTATGAATACCGTTGCAAATAATACCTTGGGGAATACGTATTCAAAAATTCCCGGAACTTGGAGTGATTTCTAACCTATGGGCATCATTCAATGTTTCAAACAGAAAGGACAAACATTAATTGAAGTGCTGGTCACGGTTTTATTTATTGGAATTGCCGCTATTGCCTTAGTGCGATTCCAAACTTATTTGGGATATGATTCAAAATTATCGCAGCAACAGGGTGAAGCGACTCTTGTTGCGATCCAGCAGCTAGAGACAATGAAAGATTTTCAAGTGCTCAATAACACACCAGGCTATACCTCTTATCAAAGTATTTCATCAGGTAGCAGTAGTGAAACGGTTAATAACACCGTTTATGCAGTTGCCTGGACAGTGACTTCCTATACGAATCCAACTTATAAAAATCTGGATGTTTCAGTGACCTGGACGGATGAACAGGGTAATTCGAAATCGGTTCGATTGGTCACGGATGTTGCTGGTGTGGATCCATCGACTGCTGCCAGTGTGATGTGACAGCAAAGTGAGGAGGAACAGATGAAATATATTGCCGGATTTTTTTTTCTTTTGGTTGCGTTAACCAGTCATGCTGCTATTTATATGCAAAAAGATGCCAATGGAAATATCACTTATTCAGATTCGCCATTGAGTAATGCAAAAAAAATTGATGTGCCCGATGGAAACAGTACGCTTTCTACGACAAAAAATGCAGGCGATGAAACCGCCCAAGCGGTAGATATGCAACCTCCTTTAACCAAACCATCAGATAGTAATGCAGCGCCGACAGCTTCGACTGATAGAAAACCGTATAAAACGTTTGTTATTCTTTCTCCGGAAGATCAAGCGTCCATCCAAAATCAAGTGGTGATTCCAGTTTCCTTAAAAATAGACCCCGCTTTACAGCCAGGAGATGCGATTCAATTGTATGTGGATAATCAACCGATGGGTCGAGCGACGAACAATAGCCACCCTCAGCTGTCCAATCTGGAGCGTGGTACGCATCAGATAGTTGCTAAACTCATCGATAGCAATAAAAGAGTGCTAAGAGAAAGTAATAGTATTACAATTTATGTCCATCGGGCGAGCCTAAATAATCGGCCATAGTGTATGTCTGAGTTGTTGTCATCATAGTCTAGCCTAGTTTAAAGCATTTTTTGTTAATTAAAGGTCAGTGTTTTTCATGAGCGCGCTACAAAAGCAATTCGGTAAAATGATTAGTGGGTTGGAAAGCAAAGAAAATACATTATTACACTGTGTTACGAGTTTTATTTTTATTATTAATTTACGATTTTTAATAGAAGCTTTTTCCCAAAAGAGTACGAATTACTTTAATAATACACTTTCATTGGGTTTTAATTTATTGCACTCTGATTTAAGTTATGTGGCAATTATTGCTGGGTTTGTTTTGTTACTGCACTATATGACACATGAAAAAATTAGCAACATACTTAAAATCATTCTTCCTTTTACCGTAATTATTTTTATGGCACCTATCGTGGATATCTTTGCAAGTCTGGGCCAAGGTTTTGATATTCTTTATTTTAATCCAGAAATGCCATTTCATTGGCAGTATTTCTTGTTAGGAGGGACGTATCCTGGTGTGACCTTAGGTATTAAAATTGAGATTCTTTTTATTGCTATTTTTCTATTTTGCTATGTGCGCATAAAGAAATGCAGTTATTTGCGAAGTGCGGCAGTTTGCTTATTAGCCTATCTTATTATTTTCACCAGTGGTTGCTCGGCATTTATTTTTTCTATGTTATCTCATATCACACAGATAAATTTCCCATTTTCTACCGCTAATTTAGCTAAATATTATGCTTTAATGAGCTCCATTTTGATCGTATGGATTTGTTATTGTGCAGATAAAAAAAGAACAATAGCCATTGTCAAAGACATGCGTTTTTTACGACTTTGCCATTATTTTTTAATGTTTATTTTAGGATTGATTCTAGCAACCTTTTCAACTGAATATACTATTCAAGCTCAACTCGTTAATGCACCTATGATAGTGAACATTCTTTTTTGTTCGATGAGTATTCTGTCGGCAGCTTTATCCGCCATTATGCTAAATAATCTATCCGATCAAAAAATTGATCAAATATCTAATAAAGACCGCCCTCTCGTAGCAGGCATCATTAATGCGGAGCAGTCCGTTCTGATTGGCTATTCTGCCATGGTTGTTGCTTTATGTTACGCGGCATTAGTCAATACGAAGAGTTGCTTTATTATTTTATCTTGTGTGGGTATTTATTATTTGTATTCTGTACCGCCATTACGACTCAAAAGACTATTCCTTTTTTCTAAATTCGCTATTTCAGTAAATTCATTGTTGCTCGTTTTATTAGGTTATTTATTACTCGTCGATAACCTACATTCATTTCCGCCAGTTATTTATTTCATCTTTTTGATTGGGTTTACTTTGGCGGCGAATTTTATTGATCTTAAAGATATAAAAGGAGATGCGGCGGATCATATTAAAACTCTACCGCTGGTGATAGGGGTGGAACCTGCAAAGATAGGAATAGGTTTCGCCTTTTTAGGAACGTATTTATCTTTCTACTATCTTTTTCAGAACACACAAATGTTGCCCTTTTTAGCATTCGGTGGATTGGTTCAGTTTTATTTAATATTGAATCAAGTAGTAAGAGAGAAAGTGATATTCCTTGTGCACCTAGTCAGCGTGTTATGTATCATAGGATATCTAATCTATCTTAAACATCAGCATATATACCTATTTTAATAACAATTGAGTGTCACAGGAGATTGAAGGGTGACTGTGTTTGTGCTATTAGAATTATCTGGGTTTGGGGAGGCCCATAGTTGCCAGTTAGCGTCACTGCAACCGATTTCACAGGTTTTTCCGATCATGTCACTGGTAATGTTCAGTGTATAAAAACTTGTTGAAGCAGGGCAAAAAGCCCGAAAGTTATTATTTCCTGCACCGCCTAGCGAATAACCACCTCCCGCGCTATCCGATTGAGTATAGATAATTTGCCAACTCAAAATGAGTTGATAAGAGCTACCTACCGTGAAGGGGTAAGAGACATCGCTTTGTGCTGTGGTTGACCCCCAAAGTCCAGGCATCGCGGTGCCCTGAGTTAGGATAAAAGGCCCAGCAGCGGGTGTCATGCTTCCAATACGATTCCACCATCCACCATTGTAATTTCGAACGATAGTTTGTGCAGGGGTTTTAAAAATAAAATGGATAGGCACGATGCCCGATAAATTATTGGCAAGCGTACAATTTCCACCTCCTGCTTGGCAACCGATATAACTATTTGAGTTAGCTGTCGCAAGAAGCTGTATATAATAGGGATCCGATGTCCAGTAGGATTCCAGACAATTGAAAACCCAATAACCTGTTGAATTTTGGGTGGTTGGTCCCAACGGGAAAAATTTAGCAGGACCCGCCATGCCTGCGTTTTCAGTAGGGCTATCACCACTCCAACTTCCAACCGTTTTTAGAGTGGAGGTTGGGCAACTAGGCAAGATACCTGGAGAAGAGATGTAAAGAATATGAAGAACTGAAATAGCATGAATCGATTGGATGGTATTAATATTAGCGGTTGATAACACCGTAGAGTCAGATGCATTTGCCGAAAAACTGGCTGCCATGGTGATAGCCATCACGGTGACACCAAAACCAAAAAACAATCCATGTCTTAAGTACATAGATTACCTAATTATCAGTAAATGAGAAGTATTTTACCTTAAACCTAAATAGAATACCATTAAGGGATATTTTTCTGAAGATTACCAATTAACATCTTTATTGAACTTCTTGCATAATTGTTCAAAATTTTCTTTGATGGCTTGAAACAAGGGGGCAATGGCATCCCAATTTGCTTGATTCGCCATCGCTTCCGCTTTTTTGGCTAATTCATATAATTGCATGGCACCACTATTTCCTGACGAACCTTTCAGTCGATGTAGGCTCAATTCGGCACGGGCCTGATCTTTTTCTAGGATACATTGTTCAACTTCTCTAATGACTTCATCCATTGATGTTAAGAAGCTTTTGATAAACAATTTTATCTCTTCTTGTGACGAGCTGCTGAAGATAGTATTGATCCGATCCATATCAAATAAGGGAAGTGAATTGAGTTCAATGGGTTCATTGGCTGAGGTGTTTTCATTTTCCTTTTTTTTAATACTGGAATGGCGCTGTTTTGTTAGCCATCTCTCAATCAAAGTAACCAGCGCTCGGATATCAATGGGTTTAGAAATATAATCGTCCATGCCTGCTGAAATGCATTTTTCACGATCCCCTTTTAAGGCATGAGCGGTCATCGCAATAATGGGCGTATGGTGATGGGTTTTTTGTTCTAATTTACGAATTTCAGTGCTGGTAGTATACCCATCCATTTCGGGCATTTGGCAATCCATCAAGATTAAGTCGTAGGGGGAATGCTGCACGGCTTTTAATACATCCATGCCGTTTGCTACCGCATCAACCTCATATCCTTGCTTATGTAAAATTTGCAGAGAAACGCGCTGGTTGACAGGATTGTCTTCGGCCAACAAAATATGCGCTTTTTCATGAGGTCTGCTAATAGATGATGGTGAATTAGTAAAGGATCTGGATGATTCAACGTTACCATGAAGATTTTTCAAGACAGTAATAATCCCTTCATAGAGTCGCAATTGTCGTAAGGGTTTAGATAAACAGATCGAAATATCCAATTTTTTCATTTCACTTAGACCGAATGTAGCGCCTAAAGAAGATAAAATGATAATGGGAGTGTGGGCGATTGGCTGTAACTCACGAATAATTTGGACGAGCTCAAATCCATTCATGCCAGGCAACATATAATCAATCAGGGCTAAGGCATAAGGATCATTTTGTGCAGTTGCTTTTTTTAACATCGATAAAGCCTCAGCGGGGTTATTCGCCAGATCACAACGCATTTTCCAGGACTCAGTTTGTCGTTTGACAATGCTTTGGTTAATATTGTTGTTGTCTACGCATAAAATGCGTATTCCTTCTAATTCACTCAATACTTGATGTTCAAATTTAGGTGGAGGGGAGTTGCATTCAGTTAATTGCGCAGTAAACCAAAATTTACTTCCTTTGCCATGATGGCTTTCTACATTAATTTCTCCTTTCATCATTTCAACTAAACGTTTACAAATCACAAGCCCCAATCCAGTGCCGCCATGTTTTCTTGATGTGGAAATATCTCCTTGCGAAAAGGGTTGGAATAAACGAGAGCGAACTTCTGGTGTGATTCCGCTTCCTGTATCAGTCACCTCAACTAACAATGTAATGGTTTCATTTTCTTTTTTGAGTAAACTCACCTGGATGGTCACTTCTCCCTGGTCGGTGAATTTGGCTGCATTACTGACTAAATTATTTAAAATCTGACGCATTCGCGAAGGGTCACCGGTTATCCATTCAGGGACATTGGGTTCGATATAAGCATTCATGATAATCCCTTTGCTATGTGCAATGGGCGCGATGATTTCAATCACATCATCTACCAGTTCTTGTATATCAAAATCAATCTGTTCGAGTTCCATGTGTCCCGATTCAATTTTGGAGAAATCAAGAATATCCGTGATTACGGATAGCAATGCTTCGCCCGAAATTAAGATGGTTTGAATATATTCGCGCTGTTCTTGAGAAAGAGGCGTGTCAAGCAATAATCCCGTGGTGCCGATCATTCCGTTTAATGGCGTTCGAATTTCATGGCTCATGGAAGCTAAAAAAGCAGTTTTAGCCCGATTGGCATCTTCTGCTTTTTCAGCCAATTTTTCTGCAATTTCTTTGGCAATTTTTAATTCTTCTTGTGCCAATTTATTTTGTGTGATATCCCAACAAACCCCTGTCATGCGAATCGCATTCCCGACATTGTCCCGATATACTTGTCCTCTTGCTTCGATGTAATGCGTTAACCCATCACTGTGAATTACCCTGCATTCAGTTTCATAATCGGTACCACTTTCCATGACATTTTTGACTTCCGCGACAAAGCGAACTTTATCTTCGGGATGAATTAAGTGAGTAATAAACTCAAATGTTCCTGGAAAAGTGTCTTTATTTAAACCGAAAATAGTGTGCATCGAATCATCCCACACAATTTTATCTTTAGGAATATCCCAACTCCAAGTACCTGCTTGAGCTGATTTTAAAGCCAGTGAGAGTCGTTCTTCACTGTGCCGTAATGATCGTTGAATACGTTTAATCTCTGTAATGTCAGTTGAAATGCTTGCCACAGCAAAAGGAACACCCATTGCGTCAAAAATGGGAAATTTATTGGTAATGTAATATCTTCGATGTTTTTCTATATGTAAGATTTCTTCAAGCGCAATGGGAACTCTTGATTTAATTACTTTCATATTATTTTCATTAAATTTTACCAAAAATGATCTTGGTAGATAGTCTTTCACACGTTTTCCAAGCACTTCAGAGCTGCTTCTATGAAACGTATTCTCGAACTGTTTATTGATCAGCAAACAGTTTCCTTCTATATCGCTTACATAAATAATGGAATTGGCATAATCTAACACAGCTTGTAATTGCATTTGATTTTTTTTTGCTAAAGTTTCAATTTTGAGATGTGTCAGGTCATGTTTATTGAACAAGTAAGCATTTAGGATAACGAGTCCAGAAAAGAAAATAATGTTTGCCATAACTAAAATGGCTATTCCTAATTCAGAATCATATAAACCTATTTCTTGTCCTCGCAGAGAAAGATAAGCGGAAAATATCGGAAACAAAATGACGGCTGGAATAAATCGACGAACTAATACTGATCCGCTCATTTTTCCAATAAAAATAGAGGTAATGCCTTTGTCAGGTCTAGAAAATAAAACGCCTAATGCTAGCATTAAAAAGGTAAGAATAACCGGGATACCCAGTTCAATATAATTGACCCCAAAAAATTCGACACTGTTTCCAATTCCAAAAAGTGTTGTGAGTAATTGGAAAAATGAAACAACCAAAACTAAAAGGATAAAAATTTGGTGCACAGTATGACGAATAATTTTATTATCGAGAAAAAATAAACTGAATCCAATTAAAACAAAATTAATCGCTGCAAAAGGAGATAAGTGGCCTGATTCTAAAAAAGCTTGCATACTAAAAAGAGGCTCATGCTCTAACTGTGCAATCGCCTCATTAATTGTGTTAATTTCTTGGGTCGAGCTTATGTTAACATTAAAAAAGTATTCGCTCAGTGTTACTGCTGAGACTAAAAAAATAAAAGCACTAAACAATTGAGCAACTACGTAAGCAATTCCAGATTTATTTTCGCATTTTATCCATAACGAAATTCCAGCAAAAATGAGACATATAGCCGTAGTGGGTTTTAGGATGATCATCAATGGAATAAAAGTATCGGGTAACCAAAAATAAAAAGTCCATGCCAATATAATGGATGCGCCTACAATGATAGCGATAGCACTAGCTAATTTTGAAAAAACCAGTGGCCAGCTAGCAATAGAATTGATGGCGGGCAAATTCATTTTAGTCAGCCTCTTTTTTCAATTCTTGTTCGAATGTTTTTATAAAGGAACTTACTTTGACAAGGTTCGTATGAAGTTGTTTGATTTTTGCTATATGCATTTTACTGTTATCATTTTTTTCTAATAGGTTTGAACTTTCAAGTAGTTCCGTCATATTTTTAGAAATTTCAAATAACAAAGCTGCGAGTGTTTCTACTTCTAAAATGCATCCTTGCAATTGTTTATTTCGTGCAGCAATAGTTCTCTCATATTTTATGATACGCTCTCCAACGGCAAGACGACTTCGCAGTTCGGCCATATTGAACGGCTTAGATAGAAACTCATCAGCACCTGCTTCAAGACCCTTAATGATATTTGAGGTGCCGCTGACTTGTGTTAAAAGAATAATATAAGGGTAAGGATGGTAGATTAATTCTTGTTTGATACGAAGGCAAAGCCCAATGCCATCCAGTTTAGGCATTAACCAGTCAATGATCAATAATCGGGGAGAGTCTTCCTTTTGCAAAATTTCCCAAGCTTCTTCACCGTCTTTTGCCTCGACTGCAACATAACCCCATTGCTGTATCGCTGCACGCAGCAAGACACGCGTTGGGGGGTCATCATCAGCAATTAACACCTTTTGAGAGCGCGGAGTGGATGCCAACGTTTGCTCGGGCAAGTTCATAATTACTATCCTTGTGTTGAAACACGCAAAGTTAAGAATAGTTCATATGAAACAGTTTACCACTTTAGATCACTTAACACATTAACAGGTGATGAATTTATATTTCAACTATTTGATTTTATTAATAATTTATATGTCAGATGATGAAGGGTACCGAAACCCTCGTTTTAGCTGAAATAGAGAAAAAACAAGCAAATAGAAAAAAGTGAACAAAGACCATTCAGCCAAACTTAAATGAAGGAATTGCCAATTGATTTCTGAACATTCCGCTGTCCCTTGAAATATTTTTTGAACCACTTGATCCAAAGGTAATACATGGAGTAAATAATCAAGGCTGGCTCCACAATCGGCAGTTAGGTTAGGCGGGAGCTGTTGTAGCCAAACTTGACGTCCCGAGAGTACGATACCCAGTATTGAGATGAAGCAGCTTACGCAGCCTACGAGAATACTTTTTAAGCGAGTGGTTGTCATTAGGGTGCCGATGAGAAAGCAAAAACCTAATAAACACATTGCAATGCGTTGTAAAATGCAGAGTGGGCAAGGAATCATGCCATCATGCGTTTGTAGATAATACGAAATGAGCAATAATCCAATGACCCATAATAGTCCAAGGAAATAAGTTTGACGCAACGAAAGGATTTTCATAGTTTTCTTACTCTTATTTTTGAGGTGTAAATTCAACTAGCCAATTTTCTAAGATTAATTGTGCAGCGATACGATCGACTTGTCCATCTTGTAATGCTTTATAACCACCGCCAGCAAATAATCGCTCCTTTGCATCTTGGGTCGATAAGCGTTCATCCATCCCATACACGGGAAGTTTAAAGTGCTGTTGTAATTGATCAGCAAATGTTTTGGCAGCGCGAGTTAATGGTTGTTCTGTTCCATCCATGTTGAGAGGAATTCCTACGACAAACGCATCAGGATGCCAGGTAGATATTAATTTTTTTATTTTTTCCCATTGAGGTATGCCTTTAGCAGCTTGCAGAGTGACGAGTGGACGAGCGGTTTTTGTGACTGTTTGCCCAACTGCAACGCCAATTCGTTTCATGCCAAAATCAAACCCCATGACTTTATTAATCATCTGAGGCCGCATCCCAATTGTTACCTACCCCAATGCTCACCAATAAGGGAACTTTTAATTTCGCTGCTTCCATCATGTGATCTTGGATAACAGGGATCATTTTTTCACAATCCTTTTCTTTTACTTCAAAGACTAATTCATCATGTACTTGCATAATCATTTTTGCATCTATTCTGTTTTTTTGTAACCAGGCATCGAGTGAAATCATTGCTTTTTTAATAATATCGGCAGCACTACCCTGCAAAGGAGCATTGATTGCAGTGCGTTCAGCTGCTTTTTGTCGCATCATTTGACTCGAATTGATGTCTGGAAGATATAAGCGTCGACCACAGAGTGTTTCAACATAACCCATTTTATGTGCTTGTTTTCGTGTATTTTCCATATAGGCTTTCACTAAGGGATAACGAGCAAAATAGCGATCAATATAGGCTTGTGCTTCGTGCCTTTCTATCCCCAATTGTTTCATTAAACCAAAGGCTGACATCCCATAGATTAAACCAAAGTTGATGGCTTTTGCACGCCGTCTTTCTTCGGAGGATACTTTATTCAGTGGGATATCAAATACTTCAGCCGCGGTCGCTTGGTGAACATCTTGATTTTGTTCAAAGGCTTTTAATAAATTAGGATCATTAGAAATATGCGCCATAATACGCAATTCAATTTGTGAATAGTCAGCACTGATTAGTTTACATCCTTTAGGCGCAATAAACGCTTGACGAATTTTACGTCCCTCTTGTGTGCGGATAGGAATATTTTGCAAATTGGGATCAGATGAAGATAAACGTCCTGTTGCTGCTCCCGTTTGATGATAAGACGTATGAATGCGATGCGTTTGTGGATTAATTTGTTGGGGCAAACGTTTAGTGTAAGTAGTGATTAATTTACTGAGAGAACGAAATTCAATAATCCATTTAGGCAAATCAAACTCAAGCGCTAATTCTTGTAATACAGGATCCGCTGTAGACGGTTGGCCAGTCGGTGTTTTTTGTAGTACGGGTAATTTTAATTGATTAAATAAAATATCTTGTAATTGTTTAGGTGAGTTTAAGTTAAATCGACTCCCTGCTATCTCAAAAATCTGGTGTTCCAGTTCAAGCAAACGTTTTTCTAATTCATCAGTTTGTTTATTCAGTAAGATCGGATCGATTAACACGCCATTTCTTTCCATGGCGGCTAATACGGGGACTAAAGGCATTTCGATGTCGATAAAAACTGTTTTAAGTCTGGGATTTTTTTCTAGCATTGGCCAAAGCATTTGATGTAACTGTAGAGTGACATCCGCATCTTCTGCAGCATAGGTTGCTGCTTTTTCGACGGGAACTTGATTAAAGGTGATTTGTTTTGCGCCCTTCCCTGCAACATCTTCAAATAGAATCGTACGCCAACTCAAATGCTTAAGCGCGAGTGTATCTAGGCTATGATTATTGCTGGCACTATCTAAAATGTACGATTCCAGCATGGTGTCATAAGCAATGCCTTGTAATTGTATATCATGATTCGCCAACACTTCCATGTCATATTTAATATTGTGACCTATTTTTTTTAAACCAGAATTCTCTAAAAAGGGTTTTAATGCAGCCAGTGTTTTTTCTCGATTGAGCTGTTTGGGTGCACCAGCATAATCATGCGCCAAGGGAATATAAATCCCTTTACCTGTTTCAATTGCTAAGGAAATACCAACGAGAGCGGCTTCCATATAATTTAAGCTTGTTGTCTCAGTATCCAGGGCAATTAAATCGCTTTTGGCTAAACGAGCCAGCAGGGATTTCAATTCGGATTCGTTTGTAATGGTTTGATAATGGGTATAGTGATGATCCGATTGAGGTGAATTTTTTCCAATGAGTTCTTTTAACCAAGTTTTAAATTCCATTTCTTGGTACAAATGGAGTAACTGATCTTTGTCCACCTTTTGGTGAGTTAATGCTGCGATATCGTAAGGTAGTTTGACGTCTAATTTAATGGTTGCTAGCGTTTTAGCTAAAGGTAATTGTGCGAGAGAGGCCCGTAGATTTTCTCCCACTTTACCAGTCATTTTTTCAGCATTAGCGATGATAGTGTCAAGAGAACCAAATTCATTCAACCATTTGACGGCGGTTTTGGGCCCAACTTGAGGCACGCCAGGAATGTTATCCACTGTGTCACCGACCAATGCCAAATAATCCACCATCAGATGGGGGGGGATGCCAAATTTTTCTTTCACCGCTTCTGGAGTATAAATGACATTTGTCATGGTGTTCACTAATGTCGTATGCGTGTTAACAAGCTGTGCTAGATCTTTATCTCCTGTTGAAATGACAACGGAAAATCCTTTTTTTTCCGCTTGCCTTGCTAGCGTGCCAATGACATCATCGGCTTCAACGCCTGCTTCTGACAAGATAGGAATACCCAGAGCGCGAATAATTTGATAAATGGGATCCAGTTGTTGGATGAGTTCAGGCGGCATGGCAGGCCGATTTGCTTTATAAGCAGGATAAAGATCGTCGCGAAAGGTTTTTCCTTTAGCATCAAAAACGATGGCGATGTGTTCTGATGGATAATCAGCCAATAGACGTC
This sequence comes from Pseudomonadota bacterium, assembly GCA_021807565.1. Lineage (GTDB taxonomy): Bacteria > Pseudomonadota > Gammaproteobacteria > DSM-16500 > DSM-16500 > JAKBCU01. Next base: position 38,967 of record JAKBCU010000002.1, read on the forward strand.
GTATCATGTTAATGACCCCATAGATGGCACCCGTAGGAAATCCTTTTGAATTGGCCAATGATGGGAGGGCATGAAATGCCCTGTATAAATAAGAAGATCCATCTACTAAGAGTAAGCTATCAGGGTGTGTCGCCATAGGGTTCAGTGTCTCTTGTTAGTCCGTCATTGAAAATCCCCATCATACTCAATAACAGTTTGATGTCACAAGCTATTCAGTACCATTCTGATTTGATATCATTCTGACAATGCGAGGGGCATGTCTAATTTGAAACGACGCTTTGGCAGTGTTCATCCCGACTCAAAAAGTGACCGCTATGGATAGTTGTATTAATGCAAGTAATTGGTATACAGACGTTTATTTAGATTACGTTCTTTATTCTTCTGAAGTGCGAACACTGCTATTTCTCAAACAAACGTTGGCACAATCACAACAGTTTGATCTTAATAAAATAGCATCCGCATTTAAACAATGGTTCCAACCATTTGCTTGTCTGGTTTATGACAGACTCGACTATCAGTATTTTTTAATCAGAGATCACTTTGGGTTCGAGCCATTTTATTACACTGTTATTGATGAATCACGACAATTATGTTTTGGAACAACCCTCCCTGATATTTTGGAACATATTGCAAACCCTATACAGAATACACAACTGATTGAAGATACCTTAACCGATATTTGTGCCAACAGCATGGAATATACAGACGAGACTTTTTATGAAAATGTAAGACGTGTGACCCCAGGACAAATAGTACAACTTCAGCTATTCCCGCCATTTAAGTCACGACACCATACCTACTGGACTTTAACTGCAGGTACACCTTTTATATTGTATCCATCTGATGATGAATATAATGCGCATTTTGCTTCATTGCTACAAGAGGCCTGTTTTACCTGTTGTCAAAAAACCTCTTGTTCAATTGCATTGGAGTTTAGCGGGGGATTAGATACGTCGGCTATTCTTACAACACTTTATAAGTTAGGTATTCCTGCGCAGTTATTTATGCATATCGGCGAAGTGGAAGATGAACGTCGCTATGGTGAACAATTACTTAAAGAACTCAATTCAAATTACCCCATTCATTATGTTAATGCGGAAGATTTTGACATTATTGCCGTCTTAACGCGATGCAAAAAATGGTTTGCAGGCGGTGCACCCTATCTCTTTTTTATGTTTGCAGCCAATATTCATCAAGCCGTGGAGCAAACAGATTGTAAAATTTTACTTTCGGGATTTGGTGGTGATGAATGTGTATCATCCCTTGCACCGTTTCGAACGTATGGTGCTGAAATAGGGTTTAAACAATTATGGCAAGAATTACATGGCATTAACAACGATGATTCTCGTATGCGGCAATGGTTGCAACTATTCAAATTAAAGCATCCTCAGTTGTACTACCGGTTACAGCGTATTAAATCATACAAATCAGCCTTAGCACGAAAACAAGCGCCAGTTTATTACAAACCGTATCATTCGCTTCAAGAGCGCGAGTCGGATTGGCTTACAGGACCTTTAAGCTATCATGTGCGTATGAGAATTGAATACAGTGCCATTGTTGCAAAAAACATGGGTTTTTTATACCAATATCCCTTGTTATATCCTCCGTTGGTCGAATATTGCTTTAGACTTCCTCCAGAACAAAAACGTCGTCAAAGGCAAAATCGCTTGTTGATGCGTCGTTATCTAGCGACACAACTTTCATCGGAATTATTTAATCAGCATCAAAAATGCGGGGACATCTTGCCTGGGACGATGCCAAAATGCCAAGAATTATATAAAAATGGTCGATTGAATCATATCTTAAAGGACTTGCCCTATAAAAAAAATTATGATTACATAATGGAAAATCAATTAATAGCCGATGATAGATTGTTTCACCTGGATTTATTACGATATATGTTTCGATAGGGACTAAAATGAATAGGAATCAACAACCAACACTCAGCAACGCCATCACAAATGAAAAAACAAAGTCTTCATATAAGCCAATCTATCAGAAACCAAAAACTTCTTTATTTTTAGAAAAGGCAACGAATATACAAAGCGGGGCCACGGTTATATTGGAAAGCCAAGGAAGTGGTTATTTAAGTTCTTAGTGAGGAAATTATCCTAATGATATTGCGTTTTATTGGAATATTATCAATGTTATGTTTAGGATTTTCAGCTTCAGCTGATCCACTGTCAAATGCTAGAACTGAGAATTTATTGAATCAAAAAGAAAATCAAGACAAGCTTGTACCAGGCATGTCGGTCATGCTGTATTTATCGCCAGCGAACAGTGATTCATCTTTTTTCACGGGTGCACCACAATTAACAGTCACACCGACCACCAACTATACTGTTAGGGCAATTAAAATTACAAACTATGGCTCTTCTAATGGTACCTGTACCAATGCGGGAGGAGGATCTGGCTCCCATATAATTGATAATGGAGCAGGGGTGACAGTGACGCTTTCCAGTGGACATAATTATGTAACCACAGATGCATCGAATTTTATTTTTTCACAACTACAATTTGGCACGTCGTTTGTAACACGTGATAATAGCTATGAACTGTTCGATAATACGTTAAGTTTAATTGGATCCTCTGGTTGCATACAAGCAAGCCCCTCCCTAACTTGTACTGCTTTAATCAGCTGCGGCTGGAACTCAGCAAGAACATGGACACCTTGATTCATTGCGAATTTATTTATGAGTCTATTCCCACCATCGATCCCGATAGTTTCACCTATGATACACAATCCAATCAATTTTATTTAAACATCCCAGGCGTTGCGAAGTTTTTGGCACTTCCTGAAAAAAACTGCATCGTGATTGAAAAGGCGGATCCTGAAATAGATGAGCAAATCCTCAATATCTGGCTCATGGGCACTATGATCTCTTATATGCTGCAGTACCATGGCTATACTGTTTTGCATGGTTCTTCAACCCTTATCAATGAGGGTGCGGTTATTTTCAGCGGCCAGTCTGGTGCCGGCAAATCTACTCTGGCTAGAGCAATGCTACAACAAGGCTATCCATTTATCACCGATGACCTTGTTGTCATCAAACAAAATCAGCAGGGTCAATATTGTATTTTGCCAGGACCTGCAACATTAAGATTATGGAAAGATGCTATGCAACATTTTAATCATGACATCCATGAGGCGCTACCTGTGATGCTAAAAACCGATAAATATGTTGTCCCCGTTAAAACAGTCTGCCATGAGACTATGATTCCTATTAGCACTTTTTATGAACTAAATGTTTCTTCACAGATCGATGGGTTTCATTGCGATAAGCTCAATCAAGCTCAATCTTTGAAAACATTGATGCAAAATGCTTACCGCTATTTTATGTTAAAACCGTTGGGCAAGTTGCAAACTTTCTTTCACGATTGCAGTGGATTATCGCAACAAATTACGGTTCATAAAATGACACGATCCACTTGTTTTGATGAGCTTCCGCAAATCATTCGACGTATTGAATTAGATCACGGAGTTGCATTATGAATTATTTGAAATCTATTATAAAAAGAGATCCACAAGTTTGTTTTACTCAAATCAATGCAGATGAAATTGTCATTTTAAATCCTGTCAATGAGAATTTTTATCATCTGAACGAATCTGCTGTTGATTTATGGCTATCATTGGATACACCAAAAAAGATTTTAGAATTAGCACATGTGCTTGCAAAAAAATATGATGGGCATTCAGAGGACTATCAACATGATGTGCAGGAATGGATCGAAGACTCAATAGAGAAAGGTTTACTGATTACCATGGATAATACGTCTAAATGAAAATAGCAACTTTTTATCGCATGCCCTATCAAGAAAAGAAGATGTTTTTTATTAATTTTATACTGTGTGGTTTGGCTAAGATAGCGATTCACTCTATGTCCTATGGACGATTATCTCATTATTTTGGCCATTCATGTCAGATGTTAGTTGCTTCAACGTTATTATCTCGGAAACAGCGACAATGTGCTTTGACCATTCGACGCTCTATCGCATTAGTCGTCCGTTATACCCCCTGGCGATCAAGCTGTTTAACTCAAGCACTTGTTGCGAAATTTTGGTGTCAACGTTACCAAATTCCATATTTGTTGTTCGTTGGATTGGCCAAAGAAAATCGGCCGTCTGTCAGTATTGAGGCGCATGCTTGGATGACAGCGGGTCCCATAGCAATCACTGGCGGATATGCACTCACAACACATCAAGTCATTTCTAGTTACTCAAATGTATTTTTTTGACCTAACTTCTATCTTCAACGCATTAGCCCTTTTCGTTAGGGTTTTAACTGCCCTAAGAATAGAGCGGATATCTTTTTCAAATCTCTTATTGGCTCTCTGGCAGTTTGCCAGGTAAACTGTGCTACTATATTTGGTCGATCAGCTAATAGCTTTCTACATTGTGTTGGCATCAAAGGGGGATACTTTTTTATCACTCGCCAAGGGCTTCTGGTCAGTAACACGAATAACAGATTTTATACAGAGATCTATTTTGGGAGAGGGGCTAGTGAGTGCAACGCTTTGGGAAAAATGTCTCAGTTGTTTGCAGGATGAATTTCCTTCACAGCAGTTTAATACTTGGATTAGGCCGTTACAGGTTGAGCATGTCAATCAAAATCTCACGTTATTTGCGCCGAATCGTTTTGTATTAGACTGGATTAATGAGCGTTTTCTTGACCGTATTAAAGAATTGGTCAATAGCTTTAGTGATGCCGAGCCTCCCATGATATTCCTCGAAATTGGTAGCAAGCGGCATGAAGGGAACAAAGCTAAAAAAGTAGCCAGCAAACCTCAAGCACCCGCAGTTTATACGCGCGCAGTACCAGCCCCGGCTGAAGGATTGAATTACCAAAGCAATATCAATCCTTCTTCTACGTTTGATAATTTTGTAGAGGGCAAATCCAACCAACTTGCCAAAGCTGCATCGCTACAAGTAGCGGAAAATCCGGCAATTGCTTACAATCCACTCTTTCTTTATGGTGGTGTTGGGTTGGGTAAAACCCATTTATTACATGCGATTGGTAATCAAATTATTCGCAATAATCCCAATGCTAAGGTGCTGTATTTACACTCCGAACGCTTTGTGGCGGACATGGTTAAAGCATTACAGACCAATGCCATGAATGAGTTCAAACGTTATTATCGAACAGTCGATGCCTTATTGATCGATGATATTCAGTTTTTTGCAGGCAAAGATCGCTCACAAGAAGAGTTTTTTCATACGTTTAATGCGTTGCTGGAAGGTCAACAGCAAGTGATTTTAACATGTGATCGATATCCAAAAGAAATCAATGGCGTGGAGGAACGGTTAAAATCACGTTTTGGCTGGGGTTTAACGGTTGCAGTTGAGCCACCCGAGCTAGAGACGCGTGTTGCTATTTTGATGAGTAAGGCGGAATTGGTGAATATGATGCTACCTTATGAAGTCGCTTTTTTTGTGGCTAAACGTATTCGTTCCAATGTTCGAGAATTAGAAGGCGCATTAAAACGGATTATCGCGAATGCGCATTTTACTGGCAAAGCCATTACGTTAGACTTTGTTAAAGAAGCGCTGCGTGATTTATTGGCACTACAAGATAAGTTAATCACCATTGAAAATATTCAGAAAACAGTGGCTGAGTATTATAAAGTGAAAATCGCTGATTTATTATCAAAACGACGCAGTCGCTCAGTAGCCAGGCCACGACAGATGGCCATGGCGCTTGCTAAAGAACTCACCAACCATAGCTTACCCGAAATAGGCGATGCATTTGGTGGTCGCGATCATACGACAGTGTTACATGCTTGCCGTGTCATTGCCGAATTTAAACAAACTAACCAAGATGTGGAAGAAGATTATACTAACTTGTTGCGGATTCTGACGACATAACGTAGCGGTGGTCCATTTTTTCGTTAAGATTCCTGCTGATTACTCCTCCATCATGAAGACAGAGAGCATATATTTATGAAATTAGCCATTCAGCGTGCTGCATTACTAAAACCCTTACAAATGATTAGTGGTGTGGTCGAAAAAAGACAAACAATGCCCATTTTGGCCAATGTTTTGTTGAAAGTAAAAGAAGGAAAAGTGTATCTAACGGCCACGGATTTAGAGATTGAATTAATCGGTACCGCAAGCATCGAGGATGTCGCAGACTTTAGGCCGATAACGGTTTCAGCGCGAAAATTGCTCGATATTTGTCGTACCTTGCCGGAAGATAGCCTATTGCAATTGGTACAAGAGCAAGATCACATGGTCTTACGGTCAGGTAGGAGTCGATTTTTATTGACGACCTTGCCTGCAGATGAATTTCCTTCGATAGAGGAAGGTGTCTTCACCTCAGAATTTACACTCAATGAAGGGAAGTTCAAAAAACTCCTGAGTAAAATTTATTTTGCGATGGGGCAACAAGATGTACGTTATTATCTGAATGGTGCCTTGTTTGACATCAACCCGGGTGTGATGAATTGCGTCGCAACGGACGGACATCGTTTAGCCTGGAGTTCAGTGAGCGATATAAATATCCAATCAACTGGAGCAAAAGTAATCTTACCTCGTAAAAGTGTTTTAGAATTAATCAGGCTATTAGATGTTACCGATGAACTTATTACGGTTTCTGTCGGAGATAATCATTTTCGCGTTCAAACAGCAGATTTTGTTTTTACTTCTAAGCTGATTAATGCTCAATATCCAGACTACACTAAACTGATTCCAAAACAAATTGAAAATACAGCGATCACTTGCCGCGAAGCGCTAAAACAAGCATTAACCAGAGCGTCTATTTTATCTAGTGAAAAATTTCGTGGTATACGATTACAGTTGAATTCTGACACATTACGTATCTTGGCAAACAATCCAGAACAAGAAGAGGCCGAAGAAATGATGCAAATGGATTATAAAGGAAATCAGACTGAGATTGGGTTTAATGCGGCTTATCTGTTGGATGTCGTGTCAGCACTTGCTTCGGAGGATATTCGTTGGTCGTTCAACGATCCAAACGGGGGGGTATTATTTGAATCAATAGAAAAAGATGACAGCCTATATGTTGTAATGCCCATGCGTTTTTAACTCGTGCTCATGGCCTCTTGTTTAACCTTTTCAGTCGGTTTTAACTGCGAAATGTAGGTTTCAGGGGCAATTTTTATGTCATTGATAAAATTAGAAATAGTAGATTTTCGCAATATTCTCTCTATTACGGTAAACCCTCTTTTAGAGGGTTTTAATGTCATTTATGGCAATAATGGAAGTGGTAAAACCAGTTTACTTGAAGCTATTTATTACATGAGTCGAGGACGATCATTTCGTACCGCCATTTCTGAACGTATCATTAATAAAAGCGCCGAAAAATTCTCTATTTTTGCCCAAGTACAAACATCGGCAGCTTCTCCCGCTCCTATCGGCATAGAACGACAACGTAATGGCGATATCAAAATACGCATAGCGGGAGAAGACAGCGACTCTATAGCAGAATTAGCCCATCTTACCCCTGCACTTCTTATTAATTCGCACAGCCTTAATTTACTGGATTCAGGCCCTGCTGTGCGTAGAAAATATTTAGATTGGGCATTGTTTTATATCAATTCTCAATTTCTTGTCACCTGGAAACAATATGAAAGAGCCTTAAAGCAGAGGAATGCAGCATTAAAAATGAAGGTGAATCGAATGCATTTACAGAGTTGGACTCACGAATTGGTGCAGAGTGCTGCTTTATTAAATCAGGCACGCCATGACTTGATGAACCAATTGCTGCCCCTATTGATGGATAAGGTTGCCGAACTTCTTGAGCTTCCGCAGCTTAAGATAACCTATTTATCAGGATGGGACGACGAGCAAGAGTATCACGTAGCATTAGAAAGAACTATAGATAAGGATATTCAGTTTGGATTTACCCAACTGGGACCACATAGAGCGGATTTAAAAATCACCCTAAATGCTGTACCAGTTAAGGATATCTTATCAAGAGGACAGCAAAAATTATTCATTTGTGCTATGATACTGGCGCAAGGGACTTTGCTGCAACACGTAGTTGGCAGGAAGCCCATCTACCTGGTGGATGACTTACCTTCGGAGTTGGATTCTATCAGTCGATTGAAGTTAATTGTCTTGCTTTCTCAGCCGAAAACACAGGTTTTTTTGACTGCGGTAGAGCGGGAAGCATTTGCTGATATGCTGCATGAAATTCCGTTTAGAATGTTTCACGTGGAACATGGCAATATGAAAGAGGCATGAAATACATCTCAAGAATGCGTTAAGCAATACTGACTGAAGGCTTTTATCGTATTTTCCTCGTGATATTAGCAGGAAAATCAAGGAACAGAAGAAAAAACGGATACGTTTTTACCGTACTCGACCGACAAGTGTAACCATGGAAAGATAACTATTGAGGAGTGTTAAAAGTGAACAGCGCTGCTAGCTATGATTCATCAAACATCAAAGTTCTTAAAGGATTGGATGCAGTACGTAAGCGTCCCGGAATGTATATAGGCGATACGGATGATGGAACTGGATTACATCATATGGTTTTTGAGTTGGTTGACAACTCGATAGATGAGGCACTTGGCGGTTATTGTAATGTGATTCATGTGACGATTCATGCAGATGAGTCGGTCTCAGTGAAGGATAATGGCCGTGGTATTCCTGTGGATATCCACCCTGAAGAAGGACGTTCTGCAGCAGAAGTGATTATGACCGTTTTGCACTCGGGCGGTAAATTTGACAATGATTCGTATAAAATTTCAGGCGGACTTCATGGCGTAGGTGTTTCCGTTGTGAATGCATTGTCAGAAAACTTATGTTTGACTATTCGCTTAGATGGTAGAATGCATGAGCAGCACTACCATAATGGCGATCCTTTGGCGCCTCTTGCTGTTGTGGGTGAGACAACAGAAAGGGGGACAGAGGTTCGTTTCAAGCCTAGTCACGAGATTTTTAGTAATATTCACTTTTCGTATGATGTGTTAGCGAAACGGCTTAGAGAGCTTTCCTTTCTTAATTCAGGTATACGCATTTATTTGAAGGATGAGCGCACCAATAAGAGTGATCTATTTGAATATGAAGGTGGTATTAGAGCCTTTGTTGAAGACTTGAACCGCAATAAAACACCAGTGCATGCCAAAGTATTTTATTTCTGTACTGAAAAAGAGCGCTCTACAGTGGAAGTGGCATTGCAGTGGAATGATTCATTTAATGAAAACATTTTTTGTTTTACCAATAATATTCCGCAAAAAGATGGTGGAACCCATCTGGCAGGTTTTCGTAGCGCTTTGACACGCGTGATGAATCAGTACATAGAGCAAGCTGGATTTCTTAAAAAGGATAAAATCACCACAACCGGTGATGATTTTCGTGAAGGATTAACAGCTGTTTTATCCGTCAAAATGCCGGATCCTAAATTTTCTTCTCAAACAAAAGATAAATTGGTTTCATCTGAAATAAAAGGAATTGTAGAAGCAGCCGTGGCAGATAAACTACAAGAATTTTTAATGGAATCGCCACAAGAAGCAAAAGCAATCGTGACTAAAGTATTGGATGCAGCGCGGGCCAGGGAAGCTGCAAGAAAAGCACGTGAAATGACACGGCGTAAAGGCGCTTTAGATATGGCAGGCTTGCCAGGAAAATTAGCGGATTGCCAGGAAGAAGATCCTAGTAAATCTGAAGTCTTTATAGTTGAGGGAGAGTCCGCAGGTGGTTCCGCTAAACAAGCAAGAGATCGAAAACATCAAGCAGTATTGCCATTAAAGGGAAAAATTTTAAATGTAGAAAAAGCACGGTTTGATAAAATGCTTTCGTCTATCGAAGTGGCTGCACTGATTACAGCACTGGGCTGTGGCATTGGCAGAGAAGAATATAATCCAGATAAACTACGTTACCACAGCATTATCATTATGACTGATGCTGATGTGGACGGTTCACATATTAGAACGCTGCTTCTTACCTTTTTTTATAGGCAAATGCCTGAGCTAATTGAGCGTGGCCATATCTACATTGCACAACCTCCCCTATTTAAATTAAAAAAAGGTAAACAGGAACAATACTTCAAAGATAATGAATCACTGGAAGCCGCATTGATTCAATCTGCGCTTGAAGGGGCTGCGTTGTATACCAGTAAAGAGAGTCTGCCTATAGCAGGTATCCCATTAGAAACATTGATGCTTGACTATACGGGTGCGATGAGCATCATTCATCGATTGTCTCGTCGCTATCCCACTGAAATTCTCAATGCATTAATCTATGTTCAGCCAATGGATGAAACCAAGTTGACGGATCGTAGCATCGTGGAACAGTTTGCTAATGAGTTAATTGATAAATTAAGCCAGGAGTCAAAAGAATCAATTCGCTATTCTGTTACTGTTGTGGAAGAGGCTGAAAAGCATCTGTGGTTACCAAAACTGACCATTTTGCATCATGGAACAGAATTTAACGTTTTGATTAATAAGGATTTATTGGTTTCTTCTGACTATCACCAATTACTGGCCCTGGGTAAAAAGCTCAAGGGACTGTTGCAAGTGGGCGCTTATGTGGAACGGGGTGAGAAAATAGAATCGGTGAATACATTTGCAGAAGCCGTTGAATGGCTCACCGCTGAAGCTAAGAAAGGTCAGATCATTCAACGCTACAAGGGATTAGGGGAAATGAATCCGGATCAGTTATGGGAAACAACCATGAATACGGATACGAGACGTTTGCTGCAAGTGACCATTGAAGATGCAGTTGCAGCAGATCAAATATTTACCACTCTGATGGGAGACCAAGTGGAACCCAGACGTGACTTTATTGAAGAAAATGCACTCGATGTGGTCAATTTGGATATTTAAATACATTTAGTGTGCAATTATTTATGACAACAAGCCTTCTGATTATTTTTCAAAAATGCCTCAGTCCAGTATCAGGTATGGGACTCGACAGTAGACAGTCAGTGAGCGAGTTGCTCTGAATATGGCTAAATAAAATAGTTAGTACATCTGCAAATGGCATGCGATATAATATAAGTGTGACGAATCTTATTTCTGTTTTCAGCATATTGATTAAAGAATAAAGAGAGTCGAGTGATGGTTTATGTGATTTGAGAGGGTACCTCCTTACACTATTGTGCATTGAGTTATGAGCTTTGTTAAGAGGCAACAATGGCCGACATACTTACTCATGCGAATACAGCTGATGGCAAGAAAGAAATGGCACTGCTAGAACAGTTTGCTGCGGCAACTTATACAAATGTAATTACCAATCAATCTGATCTGGATACCAAAGATAGAATCATGGATGAAATGCTGTCATGGTGTAAAGAGCAAGGGACGATTGCTGTTTTAAAAAGTGCAACGATTCTTTCCTGCGATCCCACTTCCCGTACTGTGCAAAATTGTAAGTCGCTGATGTTAAGCAAAGGCATTCATCCTGGTCAGGTGTATGCGGCAACTAGATCCTTTATCCTTTTATTATTGGCAAGCGGTCAAGATGACGAAGCAGTAAAACGACAAAAAGGTGAGACAAGTAGCTCATTCAGCGATCAGCAACGTCATTTGAGAGATTTAGTCTATGAAGCAGTACGTCAAGGTGTCAGTGATATTCATATTCAAGTCAGGCAGAGCTATTCTAAAATTCGTATGCGTCAACATGGGGAACTACGAATTTATGCTGAATGGTCAGAAAAGCTAGGCCGTGAAATTGCTTCGGTCGCATTCAATAAAGAAACAGATCATGCGACCTCTCACTTTAATCCGCTCATTCCACAAGATGCATCCATGCCATTACGAGTGAATAATAAGGATATTCGGCTGCGGTTAGCCAGTGTCCCGGCGCATGGCGGTTTTGATATGGTGATGCGTATCTTGGCAACCGGCGAAGAAAAAATCAAAACTCTGGAAGAGTTAGGTTACACTGCAGAACAAGTGGGCATTATCAAAATGGCAATTAAGTTACCTTTTGGTGCAGTCATTGTTGCAGGTCCAACGGGTGCAGGAAAAACAACCACTTTAGCCGCTTGTATGGAAATGGTAGAGCCGACACAAAAATTATATTCCATTGAAGACCCTGTTGAAAAAGTGGTTGAATCGGCTACACAAGTACCAGTCAATACTGAAAAAGAGGATAGAACATTTGCTAGTATGGGGCGTGCTGCTTTGCGAATGGATCCAGACGTCATCATTTTAGGTGAAATGCGCGATGAAGATACGGCACACGTCATGGTGCGTGCTTCTATCACGGGACACTTGGTCTTAACCACGCTACATACTAATCGAGCAACGGCCATTGTGACTCGTTTAGTCGACATGGGTATTTCACCGATTTTGCTCAGCGATAGTAGTGTGTTGCGTTGTTTAATGTGCCAAAGATTAGTTCCCAAAATTTGTCAACATTGCGCAATCCCTGTGCGTAATTCGGCAAAACACCAACCTTTTATTGCCGGCTGGGAAGCTGTATTAGGACAGGAAACGATAGATCAGGCAAAAGGACGCGGCTTAGGCTGTCCAAAATGCTACTCAACTGGCGTGAGTGGGCGCACGGTGATAGCAGAAGTGATTTGGGTGGATGAAGAAGGTAGACAATTCATTCAAAAATGCGATACGTTGGGATGGGAAAAATATTTAAAAGCACAGGGCTGGATGGATTTCCGAATGAGAGCAATAGAATTAATCCAACAAGGCATTTGTGATCCACTGGATACTGAAAAAGTGATAGGTCCAATTAATATGGCAACACAATCGACAAAGTACAAATATGATTAAAACACATTGTGGTGAGAAGGGATTATGGATATAGACCAAGGTGTTTCCTATTATCAGAGTATGTTGCAATGGATTAAACATGTCCAGTTTGGCAATAAAGCGCAATTGGCTTTTCTGGAAGATTTTTATCTTTTAATCAATGATGGGATTCCAGCGAATCGTGCTATTGAAATGATGGCACATGTTACCACCGGCATTCGACGTGAAGCGGCTTTATACATCGCACAAAAAATTTCCGAAGGCCAACCTTTGGCAGAAGGCATGAGGGAATGGTTTGCAATGAATATTGTTGAAATTATTCGGGTAGGTGAAGAAGGGGGCGTGTTGGCAGAAACAGTGAAATCGGCCATCACAACGTTGACGCAGCGCACCGGCGCTCTAAGTGCATTAATGAGCGCCATTTCTTATCCAATCATGGTCATTGCAGTTGCAGCTTCAGTGATAGTGTATTTAAATAATTCTGTCTTTATTCAATTTCGTGCAATCAAGCCAATAGATCAATGGCCACAAGCGGGACGTCAGCTAGTAGCAGTAGCTCAACTGATTGAAAGTTGGTGGTGGTTGGTGATATTAATTATTATTGCAATCTACATCATATTGCATCGAATCATGAATCATTATACAGGCGAGATGCGAGTTTTTTTGGATAAAATTCCACCCTTTACATTGTATAGGCAATTTGCTGCTGCACGTTTAATGGAAACCTTAGGGTTACTGGTTGCAAACGGAGTGGTTTTTAAAAATGCAATAAAAGTCATGCAATATCAGGCAAACCCGTATGTATTATCCCACCTGGTGATGATGGAACATTTGATTGCAACAGGAAAAGGTAACTTGGCAGATGTCTTAGCAACAGGATTAATTGATGAAGAAAGCATTTTACGATTACGCGTCATGGCAGAAGTTAAAGGATTTGAACATGGCTTAATTCGTTTGGGTGTGCGAGGTGCAGAAAAAAGTACACAAACGATGAAGACGATTTCAAAAATTGTGGGAGGCTTATTGTTGACGGCCGGTGCTTTGTTAATTATTGTCATTGTTCGCGGTATTTATTTAACAGGTATGGCGATGGGTTCTTAATGAAAATTCAACAAGGGTTTACGTTACTTGAAATGCTATTGGTTTTTGCTATTTTTGGCTTACTGGTAATCACAGGTATTAGGATCTATGGTCAGTTATCCTTACAAACGGAAGTTGATCAAATAAATGCGAATGTCGATGCGTTATTTCAAGCCCTTGGTTACTACTATCAAGCCAATTGTATCCAATACAAAAGTGATTCGACAACCGTGTCCAAGCCAGGAACACTGGATCCGAGAAATGCCCCGCCCAATCCTTTTCCTATTGTAATTGCGAGTGATTTATTAGGATTTTTAACTGTGCCCTATCCTTTTCCTCTCAATCCAATCAGCAATACCTATGTCGCTCAATTTAATGAATATGCGCAAACGCGTTATTTGCCCACTAATCCAGCCAATGCCACTCCATTGGGTACAACGTATATTTGGAAAGCCCAAGTAGCCGTGCAAGTAGGTAAGGAAAAAGCAACCACCTACAAAAACTGGATGGCAGCGGATTGTGTTTCAACGCTTTCAGGTAGTACAGTCACGCCATGCGCCAAAGCGGTAGCAGGCGGAGATTATATTGTTTGGGAGCGATTGCCTTCGTTTGCTTCCAATCAGACGCATACGGATTTATGGCAAAGTATGCAAAGAGTGAAACTATTCACACAAATGTATACAATTAATCCCATTACCTCTATCGCAGAAACAGGCGATCAGAATTATTTATGTGGCGGATAATTATGACTCAATTTAAGAAACATCAGGGTTTTACTTTACTGGAAGTGTTGCTGGTATTAGTGATTGTAAGCAGTATGCTCTATATGTTTTTTAATTTGATGCAACAAAAAACAGAAGCAGTGCGCCGCACTCGAGTTGTGTTGCAAATGCAACAAATATTGGACGCCGGTTTGTCCTATTATGTAACAAACTCAAAATGGCCACCCGCCACCAGCGCTTCTAGTTCAATGGATGCATTGCAAGGAAATGATACATCAACGAGTCCTACTGGTACGACGGTTTATCTGACACCTAAATACGGTACTGTGATTGATAGTCCCTGGAATCAACCCTTTTTTGCAGGTAATTCAAATAGCCTATTTTATGTTTACACTGAAATTACCAATACGGCGCATCCTGATGTCACGGCGCAGATCATTGCAGGTATGCTGCCAATGTCTTATACAGCTACCTCTATTCCAGCCTCTCCAGACACGTTGCCGGCGCAAGCGATGTGTGCAACCACGGCCACTTCTTGTTATGTGGTCTCTACAGTCAATATTCCTGGCTACAATTTAAATAATGCTAGGGCAGTTAACTTCGCCGGTCTTTATCATTATGGAGCATGTGTGCCAGTTCCTACCTGTCCTGTCGATCCCACGGGTACTCAAATGATACCGCAGATTGTAGTCGTGCCAGTACAAGTCACGGGATTGAATGATCAACCGAGCGGCTGTACTGCAGATGCAAATGGAAATTATTCCTGCACGAATATGAATGCTTATCCATTAACCAGTTTTACCGCCTATGCAACAGGCCCCGGACCTGGAGCCAATCCCGCAGCATGTGGTGATGGAGGCATCACAACCACGTGTTATGCAACACCCACAACCACCTTGACAACGGGAACCTATTGGAGAGTGTGCTTGAGTTTGGCTACTGAGAAAGGAACGGTGACGCCGAGCAATGATCTTGCGTGGGGACAATTGTCTGGAACCATTATGGCAATTACGCGTTGCGCGACTGCTGCAGAAGCAGCGCAAGGTAACACAGCCGGCGGTTCTAGTTTAAACGTCTGGACGAAATAAACACGGCAATGAAAATCTGAATGTTCCTTTTTGCGATTCGCTGGTATGCATTCGTTGATTTTTAATCAGAATGATAAAAGAGACTCTTACACATTTCAAATAAATCGCTTATACTCGTTTAGGTATCATTCATATAGCATGCGTAGGCATAGGATTTAATGGAGCATCAAATGAAGTGCCTCATCCATAAAATAAGTTTTTTTCTGT
The DNA here is from genome assembly GCA_021807565.1 of Pseudomonadota bacterium. Classification (GTDB taxonomy): domain Bacteria; phylum Pseudomonadota; class Gammaproteobacteria; order DSM-16500; family DSM-16500; genus JAKBCU01. The sequence goes on from JAKBCU010000002.1 coordinate 54,738, forward strand.
TATTCATACCAACTATTGCTTTTGCAGGTTGGCAGGTTGCAACACCACAGGCAGCTATTCCCAATGAACCTTTTTTTCAAGCGGGCACACAACAAGATACCACTTTTATGCCATCCTATGGCAGTAATGCCTTTCCCAATCAATTTGCCAACTTAGGCCGTCCTGCTCCTGTTTATGCCATTAGTGTGAGCGGTTCTCTCAAAGAGAATTTAGAACGCATTATGGATCGTTATCACTGGAAAGTCGTTTGGAAATACCCATACGACTATAATTTTGACGGCAGAATCACAGGCTCGAGTTTACCTAATGTGATTGAAAAGTTATTAAAACCATTTCCATTGAAAGCGGTCATGTATATGTCTAATCGTACTGTCGTTGTTATTCCGAGGAAGGTCTGATGTTACACAAAAAGTGTTTATTGCTCTGCTTATGCTGTTTTATTTTTTTGACAGCCTGTCATGCACCCATTTATGAACAAACAGAAAGTAACGTTGCTGACATAAGCATGAGAATACATGACGCCAATAAGAATGCTATGGCGAAAACAAAACCGGATCCTTCTCTCGAAGTGAAACAAGGATTATACGTAGATAAATCACCTATTAGTTTAACGAAACAACCTGCTTGGTTAAAAAATAAAATTGTATTGCGAGGCGGGCAATTACCTTTCTCTTATTACAGTCGTACCATTGTGAGCGGCAATAGTCGAACAATTTTAACGCACTATCAAATGGGATTGGATCAAACGACCATGACTTCGCTGAATTATGCCGGAACGGTGAAAGGTGCCTTAGATTTGCTCGCATCGAAAACCGGTTATGTTTATTCAGTGAGCGGAAATGATGTGTATTGGCAAGCTTTTATCACTAAAACCTATGATATCGCCTTTATGCCCGGCTCTTCTGATTACATGTTAGGCAAATCGTCGAGTGGAAGTGGGAGCGCCTCCTCTGCATCGAATTCCAGTAGCGCGACGGGGGGTACTTCAGTCGTGTCCGGCGTCATGGATGATAGCGCTTCTATGGAATACAGCAACTTTAAAGGTACATTATCCGTTTGGCAAGACTTACAAGACTCAATCAAACAAATGTTATCTCCAGATGGTAAAGTCATGGTCTCACAAGCCACTACTTCGGTGACGGTGCGCGATCGGCCTTCTAATGTCGCATTAGTCGGTCGGTTTATTACGAACTTGAATTCGAACTTATCGAAACAAGTGCTCATCAAAATTCAAATATTGCAAGTGACGCTTGAGAATGATTATAACTACGGTATCAATTGGAACATGGTACAAAGCGCATTTGGCAATGGGAATTATCAACTCATTGCTAATAATGGTTCGCCTATTGCCATAAAAAGTGTGACAGGATTAGTGGGTAACGTTACTAGCACGGGTCTTAATAATTACTATATGACAGACTCAACTGCCAAAACTAATAATGTAACGGGGGTCATTGCACTCATTACGGCATTGCAACAACAAGGCAAAATATCGATTGCAACAGAGCCGCAAGTCTTATGCCAAAATAATCAGGTGTCTGCGATTCGGATTTTAGATCAACAAGGTTATTTGGCCAGTGTACAAACGACGAGTCTTTCAGGCAGTTCAACCGGAGGGGCATCCATTACCTCTCAAATCACTCCTGGAGCGGTGCAAACAGGGTTCACATTATACGTACTCCCCAAGATCATGAACGATAAAGTCTATTTACAAGTCAATGCTGATTTATCGACCAATCTCAGTATCGATACGATTACATCAAATGGCGCAACATTGACACCCGGAACAGCTCCTCCGGCAGGAACTTCCATTATTCAAGTGCCGCATTTACAACAAAAACAATTTAATCAACGCAGTGTGGTGGCGTCTGGTGATACGATGATTCTCTCTGGATTTAAGCAAACCAACAATTTAGTGGGTGCTTCACAATTGCTTACCTCTCAAGCATTAGGCGGGAAGACCTCTCAACAAGCGAATGCCGAGGTTGTTGTCTTGATCACACCTTATGTGTTGCATGGGACTGTCTAATGCCATACATCACTCGAGAAGATGGTGAACGTTTCATTATTCCGTCTTATCGTGATACGTTAAGTGCAAAAAAACAGTCTTTATTAAAAAAAGAAATTTTATTATTAAGCCAGGATTATGGCGAATATATTACACTGCAAAGAAAGAATATTACTCAGTATGAAGTCGCTTTTTCGCAAGAACCTGGTTATTTGTTAGGTGAAACAGTTTGGCATTATTTCAAAAGACCGTTTGATTTAATTTATTGCGAAGCTATTCCCAATTCATCGGAAGCCATTCTCGTTGTCGTTAAATCAGGTAGCGTTTATC
>JAKBCU010000037.1 GCA_021807565.1 Pseudomonadota bacterium
AAATAATCCATATTGGAATGATCTGTACAACTCTATTTTATAAGACTCATAAAGACACTGGATGCCAGCTAAAATCATGCTGGCATGACAGAAATAGCATTGAGCTTATCCGGAATTCGCGTTACAAGATCAAAAAATAAAAACGGAAAAATTGCTAAATCAGATGCGCATCATATATGGGACAGGCTAAAAAAATATGAAGAGGCTGTATTAAGGTTTGCACACGATCCTAATGTGCCGTTTACAAATAATCGTGCAGAGCAAGATTGACGAATGGCAAAAGTGAAGCAAAAAGTATCTGGATGCTTTAGATCTGAAATTTATTCAAAAGCTTATTGCCGCATATCGAGGTATTTGCAAACCATGGCTAATAAAGGCATGAATCCACTAATCGCTATTCAAATGGCGCTTCATGGAGAAATGGGTACTGTAACGGGCGAGTAAAATACCAGCGGAACGAAAATATCGCACACGCGATTTATGCGTTGGACAAAAGCAACATAGCTTGGCAATGTTGGAAAAGAGGCTTCATTCACTTCAACGTTTCCGCCGGGAAACTCCCATAAACCCGGTTCAGGTTTATGGGAAGGACGTTGGGCAATTAAGATATGTCCGGTAGCATTCAATATAATGCCGACGACAACATGGATCACGAAATACTGCCGTGGCAATGCTTATACTTTTTTCCAGAGTTGCATGGACACAATTCATTACGCCCAATTTTCTTATCTTGTCGAATAAAAGGTAACACTCCTGCTCCTTGTTTTTGGCTGTCAGCATCGCTGGACTCACTATCATTACCTGCTAATGCGTCGACTTCGATATGGCGAAATTCCATTTTAGCATTTAATGCTTGTCGACGTTGCGCTTCAAGGTTAACCACATCTTGCTCGGCTCTGACTTCAAATTTGCTGAGTGTTGAGATGACTTCGTAATTAATTTTATCTAATAGTGCCACAAACAACTCAAATGATTCGCGTTTATATTCTTGTTTAGGATTTTTTTGTGCATAACCACGCAAATGAATACCTTGTCGCAAATAATCCATTGCTGCTAAATGTTCACGCCAGTGAGTATCTAATGTTTGTAACATCACGGATTTTTCGAAATGTCGCATCAAGCTAGGCTCAACTTGCTTTTCTTTATTCTCATACACTTCCATAAAAATAGTTTGAATCCGTTCATGCAGTGTTTCTTCGTGCAAATGGCTATCCTGATCTAACCACTCATGAATAGGTAAACGCAAATTAAAATCTTTTTCTAAACGCTGCTCTAATCCCGGGATATCCCATTGCTCTTCTAAACTATGGGGTGGAATATAGTCACTCAGTACCTGTTCAATAACTTGATGACGAATCAATTGAATGGTTTCCAAAATACTTTCCGCCGTCAACAACTCATCTCGTTGACGGTAAATGACCTTGCGTTGCTCATTAGCCACATCATCATATTCCAATAATTGCTTGCGAATATCAAAGTTATGCGCTTCTACTTTACGTTGTGCATTCTCGATGCTATTACTTAATAAACGTGACTCAAGCGCGGCCCCTTTTTCCATACCAATGCGTTTCATGATATGAGTTAGACGGTCGCCGCCAAAAATACGCAACAAATTGTCTTCCAGTGACAGATAAAAACGTGATTTACCCGGATCTCCTTGCCGCCCTGATCTGCCACGCAACTGATTATCAATACGACGTGATTCATGACGTTCTGTTCCTAATACATATAAGCCACCAGCTTGAATAACTTGATCATGACGCACTTGCCAAGCTTCTCGACGTGAGGCGATTTCTTCTGACGTCGGATTATCCAGTATTTTCAATTCAGATTCTAAATTACCTCCCAGCACAATATCGGTTCCACGACCTGCCATATTCGTTGCAATAGTCACGCTCGCAGGACGTCCGGCTTCTGCAATAATACGTGCTTCTTGTTCGTGAAATTTAGCATTCAACACTTGGTGAGGGATGCGTTCTTTCGTTAACAAACTTGATAAATATTCCGAGGTTTCAATCGAAGTAGTACCCACTAAAATGGGCTGTCCTGCGCTACGTGCTTTCTTAATATCTTCCGTAATCGCTGCAAATTTCTCCTCTGCAGACATAAATACAAAATCTGGCAAATCGACACGAATCATCTCTTGATTCGTTGGCAATACAATAACCTCTAGCCCATAAATTTGCTGGAATTCATACGCTTCGGTATCCGCCGTACCTGTCATGCCGGAAAGTTTTTGATAAAGACGAAAATAATTTTGAAAGGTGATAGACGCCAATGTTTGATTTTCATGGCGAATTTGCACTTTTTCTTTTGCTTCAATTGCCTGATGCAACCCATCTGACCAACGCCGACCGGGCATCGTTCTACCCGTATGTTCATCGACAATGACTACTTCATCCTGTTGTACAATATAATCGACATCACGTTGAAATAAAGCATGAGCACGCAATGCCGCATTTAAATGATGAATCAAACTGATATTGTGTGCATCATAAAGACTTTCCGATTCTTTTAACAATCCATTACGTAAAAATAATTCTTCTACATGTTGATGACCTTCTTCAGACAAGTAGACTTGTTTGCTTTTTTCATCTACTGAGTAATCACCAGCGCTTTCTTTATCTTGTTGCCTCACCAATTGCGGAACAAGTTGGTTGACAGCCAAATACAGATCGGTACTGTTTTCAGCCGCCCCTGAAATGATTAATGGGGTACGCGCTTCATCAATTAAAATCGAATCCACTTCATCGACAATGGCATAGATAGGCACTCGTTGAACTTTATCTTCCAAACTAAATGCCATATTGTCGCGCAAATAATCGAAACCAAATTCATTATTCGTTCCATAGACAATATCGGCCGCATAAGCCTGCTTTTTTTGCTGAGGCGACATATTAGGCAAAATCATACCCGTGCTCAGTCCTAAAAATGCATACAGAGGCCCCATCCATTCTGCATCCCGTCTCGCCAGATAATCGTTAACCGTGACAATGTGTACACCGCCGCCTGGTAGTGCGTTCAAATAAGCAGCCAATGTGGCGACAAGCGTTTTACCTTCACCGGTCCGCATTTCAGCGATATTGCCGCCATGCAATACCATGCCGCCCAGCAATTGGACATCAAAGTGACGCATATTCAATACGCGTTTACCTGCCTCACGCACAACCGCAAATGCTTCTGTCAAAAAGGCATCGAGCGTTTCACCTTGGGCTAAACGCCCGCGAAATTCTTGCGTTTTGGCTTGTAATGCTTCGTTAGACAAAATAGCCATTTCCGGCTCCAGCCCATTGATCTTCTCTACGGCTTTCCACATTTGACGCAGAACGCGCTGATTGCGGCTACCAAAAATTCGCGTAAAAAAATTGCTTAGCATGGCGTCTCACCTATGATAAATGATAGAGGGTTAGCTACGATTTCTTGTTGATAAAATAGTGAGAAGCATTACCTACTTTTCTTGAAAAGTCAAATGGTTATCCTAAAAGAAAATGCCAAAAGCGGCCTTTTAATGCAGCATAACCTAGGTCATATACTAATTTTATAAAATAAAGATGCGTAAAATCATAAAATTAAATTAGTTAGGATCCTAACCTTGTCACTTTTTAGCAAATTGCATTATCATGTCCGCATGACTCAGCATAAAATAACAACTTATCTTAACCAGGGGAATAAACCGCTAGGCCGCTTACTCACCCGGGTACAGCAACTGAATCAATGGAACCAGTGGCTCTTTGAAAGCTTGTCTGACGATTATCCTCTTTCGAATCACTGTCAGATAGTCAATTTTGACAGAAATTCCCTGATCGTCATTGTAGATAGTGCGAATTGGCTAGTACGGCTTCGTTTTTTAATTCCTGGTTTGATACAAAAGCTAAAAAAATACCCGGGGTTAGAAGCCACACAAGCAATATGTTGTAAAGTAAAACCGCCCCATCAAGCAAAATTTTCAACACCAGGTAAACGAAGGCGCATGACACTTTCCGTTGGCAGTGCATCAGCAATACGGGAAATAGCACAAGAAATCAAAGACGACACTCTACGAAAAATATTAGAAAAAATGGCTGAGCACTAGGGTCGTTGCTGCAGGTTTCACTCCCTTTTAAATCGCACCATGACGAGAAAGAGGGTAAACTCTGCAACAACACCCGGCAACGCTCTGAGTGGTGCTATCTTTTTTCAAGATGCATGCTGTCGACGTTTGCGTTCACTTTTTTATCGCCAATTCTGACCACTACAGTTCCATGTGCATCGGCTGCAGTACCTTGTTCATTTAAAGAGCCTACTAAATCAGCATCTTCTGTTTTCAATGTAATTGAACCGTTTTGACAGGTACCGCGTAATTGGAAACTTTCATGATCCGGGCATATCCCCGATTCTTTGGATAATGCCATACTCATATTAAATGTATGGTCATCTATCATCGAAATCTCACCTTCGCCGTGATATTTGCAATTGATTTTGACGATGATCACTGCGCTAACGGTTCCTGTGCCCACCCAATGTCCTGCTATATGTTCACATGCTGTAGGAGAAGAAGTTTGCATGGTGATATTTGCTTCAGCCTCTGTTGCGAGTAAAAATAAGCCCGCTGGAATCAACACGAATCGAGCTAATTGTTTTACTATCATTCGATACCTCCTTAACTTTTAGGTAAAAAACACTACTGTACTGTAGTAAGCCCGATAAGCCTTAGGGTGTCAAGCTATCTTTCCGTCTCACCATGTCACAACCTCGCCTCAGGTTGGTGTAGAAATCCCATGATAAGTTATATATCATGTAATACAATTCATACCGAAGTGCGATGTCATGGACAACACCAACGATCTTATTAATGAGACAAGTCCTTATTTATTGCAACATGCACACCATCCTGTGGCTTGGCACGCATGGAATCAGCAAACTCTACAAAAAGCTCGTAAAGAAAATAAACCTATTTTACTGTCTATCGGTTATGCGGCTTGCCATTGGTGTCATGTGATGGCTCATGAATCATTTGAAGATAACAGTACGGCTGAATTAATGAATCAATACTTTATTAATATCAAAGTAGACCGAGAAGAACGTCCTGATTTAGATAAAATCTATCAAACTGCGCATTATTTTTTAACACAACAATCGGGTGGTTGGCCTCTGACGTTATTTTTATCTCCAGACGATTTAGTCCCTTTTTTTAGTGGCACCTATTTTCCATTAAAGGCACAAGCGCAACGACCTAGTTTCAAAGATATCTTAACGAACATTGCGCATTTGTATAAAACTCGCTTATCTGATATCAAAGAACAAAATCACTCTTTGATGGAATTGCTCACACACTCAACGACTTCTCAAGAAACCATCGTACTGAATGATCAACCTATCTTCGCAGGGTTGCATGACTCAGAAAAACAATTTGATGCTGTATACGGCGGATTTGGCTCAGCCCCTAAATTTCCACGCGCACCGCTTTTATTGTTTTTGAGGCAAACTGAATCCAATATACCTTTAGTTACCCTAACAAAAATGGCGAATAGTGGTCTTTATGATCAACTGGGCGGTGGTTTTTTTCGCTATGCCGTGGATCAAAAATGGCGTATCCCCCACTTTGAGAAAATGTTATATGACAATGCATTATTGTTATCTTTATATGTTGACATTGCTGCACAAAATTCAGATGCATTTTTTATTAACATTGCAAAACAAACTGCAGACTGGATCATGCAGACCATGCAAGCACCTCAAGGTGGTTATTATGCGAGTTTAGATGCCGATAGTAATAAAGAAGAAGGAACTTACTATAGCTGGGAATGTGCTGATATTGAAAAAACCCTCACGCGAGCCGAATATGAAATAACACAACTTTATTATGGATTAAATGAAGCACCCAATTTTGAAAAAAAATGGCATTTGTATGTAGCAAAACCCGTTAATGACATTGCCAATGAGTTAAACCGACCGACATCTGACATCATCAGTCTCTTACAGTCTGCACAAAAAAAATTGCTTTTGCTCCGCACCGCAAAAGCAATGCCTTATTGTGATCAGAAAATTCTAACTGGATGGAATAGTCTCACGATCAAAGCCATGGCATTGGCCGGCCATTTTTTAAAACAACCTCACTATACTCAATCAGCGCTTCAAGCGTTTCATTTTATTAAAACCCATCTTTGGAAAAATAATCAGTTAGATGCGAGCTATCAAACTCAACCCGCTGGGATTGCTGCTTACTTAGATGATTATGCCTATCTCATTGATGCCACACTGACATTATTAAAACTCTCCTGGGATGATGGATTAGTGGAATTTGCTGTTGCTCTCACAGAAAACATGTTGAATCATTTTTATGATCAAACCGATGGCGGTTTCTTTTTTACGGCTAATGACCAGCCCATTGTCTTATATCGCCCTAAAACATTCATGGATGACGCAATACCTTCGGGTAATGGTATCGCGACACAAGTATTGATCCAACTGGGACAACTGTTAGGCGAATGTCGTTACCTTCATGCTGCAGAAAAAACCCTAAAAGCCGCTTGGCCAAGTCTAATAAGCGCGCCGGCTGAGCATGGCAGCTTATTAATCGCTTTAAGTGATTATTTAGCCTTAACCGCGCCAAAACAGAAAAAATAATGGCAATATTGCCACAAGATGGTATTCTGGGCACATAAAAGAGCTATACAATTCAGGCCATCTATGCCTAATCCTGTCTTACAGTTAAAAGACTTTACTTTTACTGAGTTATTTCGTTCAGAGGGTTTAAATCGCCTTGATCAAACCTTTTTGGATTACCTTGAGCAACAGGATCCCGTTACCTTAACCAGTCTCCTAGACTATCGTCATGAAAAACGTCCATTTACGACATTAGAAATCAGCGAATTACTATTAGCTGTGGCTAAGCCGTTTGAAACCTTTCTGATTGCTTTATTTGCTATCGAAGAAGAAGCTGCATTACTCCAAGCAAAAACCTTAGCCTATCATCCCATTTCCGCATTTAAACACTATTTCGTATTACGACGCGCCAAAAAACATGTATCACGACACGCTCAATTACCTTCTTTTATGGAACTGGATACCTGGCTAACTGAAGCGCTTAAACAGGCACCATTCCATTCATCAGATAAAGAATTAGCCGTGGCCTTATTAGCCACACACTATATTGCAGAACCTGAGCAATATGCGGAACAAACGGAAAAACTCACTTATTGGTGCACTCAAGCACTGGCTACCGAAGAGGGTAAGGCGGCTACAAAAGGTTGGGTCAGTTTAGAACTGCCTAAACGAATTGAGCATAATCATTTAGTCAACTGTGTTGACTCGCATGATAAACTTCACCGTCTTGCTAACAGTCCCGACATGGAATTACGTCAACGTGATGGATTTGTCTTAACTGACTCACGGATGAATGCCAAAGCAATTCAAGATCAAGTCAATTACTGCATTTATTGTCACGATCATGACGGTGATTTTTGTTCAAAGGGGTTCCCTGTTAAAAAAGGCGATCCGGCACAAGGTTTAAAAAAGAACCCATTAGATATCACGCTGACTGGCTGTCCGCTGGAAGAAAAAATATCCGAAATGAATTTGTTAAAACGTGATGGCTTTACCCTCGCCTCACTAGCGATGGTCATGGTTGACAATCCCATGTGCCCTGCTACTGGCCATCGTATTTGTAACGATTGCATGAAAGCGTGTATTTACCAAAAACAAGATCCGGTGAATATTCCACAAATTGAAACACGCGTGTTAACTGATGTATTAAGTTTGCCGTGGGGCGTGGAAATTTATGACTTATTAACTCGCTGGAATCCCTTACGACAAAAACAATGGATCATGAAACCCTATAATGGGTTAAAAGTCATGATTGCGGGTATGGGGCCAGCAGGTTTTACACTGGCTCACCATTTGTTACTCGAGGGATTTGCCGTTGTCGGTTTTGATGGGTTAAAAATCGAACCTCTGCCAACTCGCTTCATTGAAGAACCGATTTATCAATTTAACAGCTTAATCGAATCCTTAGACGAACGATTAATGGTCGGTTTTGGCGGTGTTGCCGAATATGGTATCACAGTCCGTTGGGATAAAAATTTTCTCAAACTAATTTATATCAGTTTAATGCGTAAACCCCATTTCCAGGTATTTGGCAGCACACGATTTGGCGGCACCATGACGGTTGAACAGGCTTGGGAATTGGGTTTCGATCATTTCGTGATTGCCGTCGGTGCAGGATTACCCAAAGCACTCTCCATTCCAGGCAGTCTCGCACCCGGCATGCGTCAAGCCAATGATTTTTTAATGGCATTACAATTGGGCAATGCTGCTAAAACAAGCAGCTTGACGAATTTACAAATTCGATTGCCTGCTGTTGTAATTGGTGGCGGTTTAACAGGCGTTGACACAGCCACCGAAGTACAAGCCTATTATATAAAACAAGTTGAAAAAACACTGTCTCGTTATGAAACCTTAGTTAGCGCCCTAGGTGAAGAAACGATTTTAAGCCAACTCGATCCCGCTTCAAAAGAAATCTTGGATGAATACCTCACTCATGGCAAAGCCATACGTAAAGAACGTGACAATGCGCTTGCCGAAAAACGATCTCCGAATTTCATCCAATTCATTCATCAATGGGGCGGCGTTACAATTGTATATCGTCGATTCATGCAGGATTCGCCTGCTTATATCCATAATCATGAAGAATTACAAAAAGCCTTAGAAGAAGGCGTTTATTATGTAGAGGCCATGGAACCATCTGCCATCGACTTGAATCAATATGGTCATGTTGAAACCTTAATTTGTCATCGACGTATTCATCGAACAGCCAATGAATGGGAAACCACCACAGAAGCCATTCGCATTCCCGCACGTAGCATTTTTGCAGCCACTGGCACACAGCCCAATATTGCTTATGAATTTGAGCATCGCGGGACATTCACGCGACTGGGTTTACAATATCAACATTATGAAGAGGTGAATCATCAGCTCATTACACCCCACGGTGTCAGCCATTGTAAAGATCCTCTGTTTGGACCTTTTACTTCCTATCATAAGAACAATCATCGTGTCAGTTTAATTGGTGATACCCATCCCGTCTTTCATGGCAGTGTGGTAAAAGCCATTGCATCCGGATTACGCACGTATCCTAAAATCTTACACGTCTTAAAAAATCAATTAGGAAACTTAGGCGATTTGGCAGAATACCAACAATTTGCTGAAAAAATGACGCATCTTTTTACGGCTAAAATAACCAAAATAGAACGATGTACGCCTACTACTATCAAACTACGCATCCAGGCACCGCTTGCCATAAAACACTTTCAACCCGGACAATTTTATCGATTGCAAAATTACGAAACATTCGCAAAACAAATACTCCATACAACACTGCAAATGGAGCCTTTAGCATTACTGGCTGCCCGTGTTCACCCAAAAGAAGAAGCGTTGGATTTTATCATTATTGAAAATGGCACCAGTGCAAAATTGTGCGCCACATTAAATATCGGTGATCCCGTTTCGTTAATGGGACCAACCGGTGTCCGCGCTAAAATGACGCATGAACATGAAACCGTTTTTATTATCGGAACCGAGTTGAGTATTCCACTACTCACCAGTTACGGTCATGCATTGCGACAAAAAGGCAATCGAGTCGTTTATATCGGATGGTTTGAAAGCAAAGATCAACTCTTTGATCGTGAGTTACTGGAAGCATCGGCTGACGTCATCATTTGGGTCACAAAAACAGGTGAATTAATTAAACCATCGCGTACGGTGGATTATTCCATTCAAAGTGATTCCATTCGTTCTGTCTTATTCGATTATGCAAGAGAGCAGCTCTCTCAATCGATTCGATTAGCGGATGCAGATCGGCTTTATGTGGTAGGCAATAGCGATTTATTACGTGACATTCAAGAAGCGAGAAAAAATGAACTCAAAGACTATTTGCTCAAAAATCCACGTCTATTGGGTTCGGTTTATAGCACCATGCAATGCATGTTAAAAGGTGTCTGCGCGCAATGCTTACAATGGCAAATCGATCCTGAAACTGGCAAACGCACCAAAGCCGTTTTCGCCTGTTCCTGGCAAAATCAACCCTTAGAATTGATCGATTTTGACAATCTAGAGGAACGCCAGGCACAAAATACATTGCAAGAAACACTTTCCTCACTTTGGTTAGATTATATTTTTTCAAAAAGCGATATAGCGAGACATTAAAAAAGCTAACCTTCTGATTGATAAAATAAAACGATACCACATTCAATCTAACATTTTTGTTGCCTCAAAATAAAATGGCATTACAGCATCTAGATAACCAAAATTGTGCTATATTTAAACAATCGTCGAGTCAGAAAAAAGAGAGGTCAATGTGAGTGCAGATCGAATCCCTATACTTTCAAAGCTAATGCTGGATGCACAAAACGACACTCGTCCAGGTGGTCTTTCGGTCACTCAAGCGCTGGTGAACATAACTCCAGAAACCCAAAAGAAGCTGACTAAACAGATACTCATACTGAAAACGAAAACTCCAGACGTTAAATATTATGGCATTACCCTATCAAAATCTATTTTAAAAGAATGGAAATTAGATACGCAGGTAACCACTAAAGACGGCGAACCTTGCGGCGATATTGTCGCTTATGTCGATAACAACAATACGGTGAGATACTTTTACCCACTGAAAACGTCTGCCTCAGAGACAGTTATCGTAGCTGGACAGGAGGCTACGATTTATAAAACAGCAAAACCAGGTGAGGGTAATTTTGGCAAAGTGAAAATCGTGGTAGATCCCAGCACGAATGCACTTTGGGTTGAAAAAATAGTAAAAGGAAATATTCGTTCGCTTGATAGGGATAAGGATGAGGAAAAAAACAGCTTAGCACATGAGCTTGAGATTGTGCAGGCAGTATACAGAGCTGAAGACGTGCCTCCGGTTATTTTTGAAAAACTCAAATCTGAAAAGGATAACAACAAAACCTATAACTTTAGAATTCTACTTCCCTTTGAAAATGGACCCAAGTTATCTGATGCTATAGAACATAACTATTCGCAGTGTATTTCAGATATCGACCATTTGATAGCTACGATGCAAAAGATGAGTCAGGCGCTTACAGCTTTTCATGCGCTGGGTTTCTGGCATTGTGATATTAAACTGGATAATTTTATTTTGAGAGAAGACGGTGACATTAAGCTAATAGACTTTGGTCTTTCCCGGGGAAAAGATGAATCCTATGGCATAGGGGGAACACAGGGATATCTACCGCCTGAGTTGTATGCTCATATGGGCAAAGATAATGTCAAACCTATGATGCAATTCCATGAGGCAACAGAAGTCTATGCGTTAGGAGTCTGTTTTAAGATCATGCTATTGAATTATTTGAATCTGAAAATAACACAAAACAACGTTTCTACTCTTAATCTCGATCACTCTGTACTTAGCTCTAACAAGACAACATCGGTTTCTACAAGCTTAACAGCATGGTTAAAATCTTATGTGCCTCAGCAGGGCGATAAAAAAACAGATGATGAAAAAACAGATTTGGACATTGCATTAGGGACGTTAAACGCAAACAAAGACAAGCTCTCTCAGGTTGATCAATGGCCAGAGGCAGCACAATTGAAAACGTTAGTAACGCTAATCGATTCGATGCTCACGTATACGTATCATTCTCAAAAACAAGACCCGCTCGTCGTACAATCAACTTCAACAGAGCAGAAACAAATTTCAATTAATAGGCAAGAACCCGAACTAACTTCTGTTGTCCCCTTGGGTCAGGGAAACATCGCTCTGAACAAGGTAAATGACACACTGACGAACTTAAAACCCGCAATGACACAAGCAATTCTTCCACGTGAGGCAAAAAACGAAGCAAATAATGGAACATTTACTCTATCTTATTTAAGAGATGAAATGTGCGCGACCCAATTTAAGGGCAATCAGAACCGGCTGAATGATCGTGTTTTTGTAATTAAAAGTGAACTCCAGAAAACGATGTTAAAGTTATTGAATGACAAGATTACTTCCTTCAAGCAAAAAAAAGAAAATCTTGAAAGCAAAGTGAGAGATCATATAGTTGACATACTAAAATCGGCCGACAAAACAGAGAATAAAGAGAATGACGAGACATTGTTCAAGTTTATCGTCAAATCAGTCAACTTAGCGCATCCTAAGGCAAGTCCGGAGTGGGTGCATTTGATCATTGCTAGAGAAGCGTTGTCATTGTGCTCGGTTTTTAAGCGTCCTCTTCCTTCTCTCAAACCGAATGAGAGAAAACCCGACAAAAATCCGAATGATGACGTGAACGATGTGAATAAGAGCGACCTCGACAAGTCGGTTGGGACAGTGGTCGACTGGTGCCCTTTGACTTATGAAACAACGTCTAAATTGCTGTCTGCGGCGGCGGCTGCTACAAAACAGAATAAGTCAATACACTGGTACAACAAGGTCTTCAAGTCAGATTCACCATCATGTCATGAGGCATTACAGCAGTGTCTAGATCTATTTGCAAGTCTGAGCCCCAATCAAAGGAAAAATTTAGAACTCAACGCATAGACGGCTCTTAGCCAATGTCATTGAATCATTGGAAACACTCAGGGACGTTTTCTAGCTAATGATAAGCCATCTCCAATGGGCAACAGGCTTAAGGTCACGCGCTGATCAGTTGAGAGTGTTTGATTTAACTCACGAAGGGTGACTGTATCTCTATCTTGAATGGAAAGATCAGCCACTTTGCCGCTCCATAAGACATTATCGATCGCAATCAAGCCACCCGCTCGGACAAGCGCCAAGCATTTTTCATAATAATGGGGATAATTCGCTTTATCTGCATCAATAAACGCAAAATCAAAGGTACCGGCTTCTCCTTGATCCAGAAAGCGCTGCAACGTCTCTAAGGCTGGCGCTAACCGCAATTCTATTTTACGAGTGACCCCAGCCAACTCCCAGTATTTTCGTGCAACTTTTGTCCATTCCCCGTTGATATCACAAGCCACCACTTTCCCCTCTTCGGGCAAAGCTAATGCGACAGCCAATGCACTATAACCAGTAAATACACCAATATCTAACGTCTTTTTGGCTTCGAGCAGTTCGACTAATAGCCCCATGAATTGACCTTGCTCAGGTGAAATTTGCATTTGCGACATGCTCATTTTGTGCGTCTCTTCACGTAATTGCCGCAACACCTCAGGTTCTCGTAACGACATCGCTTGCAAATAATGATACAAGTCGGGCGTTAAATTTAAGGTAACATCTGACATAAAAGGTTCTTCCTGTACTTAAATTGAGAGTGATATACTAGTGGCTCTTGTTATAAGGAGTACACTATGAGTACTGGGGTTATCATTCTGATTATCTTAGCTATTATTGGCGTCACGCTTGTCTTTGTCTACAATAATTTAATTGCTCTGATCGAGGCCATTCGTAACAATCAAAAACAAATCGATATTCAACTCGACCGCCGCTATAAGGTGTTTGAATCACTGATTAATGTGGTCAAAAAATACATGGATTATGAACAAACCACGTTAAAAGACGTCGTCGCATTGCGTAATCAAGCCCAAACTGCCAAAACGAAGGGTAATGAACAAGAGAGAATTGCAGCTGAAAACAAAATTTCAGATATCGCAACCCACCTCAATTTGGTCTTCGAGCAATATCCCGATTTGAAAGCTAACCAAAACTGCTTACAACTTCAAGAAGAAATTGTGAGCACAGAGAATAAATTAGCCTATTCAAAACAAGCTTATAACGACAGCATTGAACACTATAATGCCACTAAAAAGTCATTTTTTACATCGATTGTTGTCAGTTTATTTAAAAGTAAATTGGATTTTGATTACCCCTACTGGCAATTAAGTGAAGCGAAAGTAGCAGAACAAGAAAATTACACGGTTAAATTATAACTATCGTATGAATCAACCACTGCATTCATTTAATCAAACCGCAGCCGATTGGCGCGGCGTTTTACGTGCCAATACCCGTAAGACTTATATCGTCATCGGTTTATTTTTCTTAATTTATATGATGTTAGGCATGTTAGTCGATGTTTATGTGTCTTCCGGAAGATACCCAAACACTAGTTTGTCCGATATTTTTGATGCGCTGATCACAGGGCAGTTATTTCCATTGGCAACCATTGTCATGATAACAGTTGCCAGTGCTTCGTTGCTCGTCACATTAATCGCCCACGACAAGCTGATGTTACTGGGCACTGATTATCATGAAATTACCCCAACGACAGCACAATCCGTTGCTGAACAGCAACTTTATCATGTGGTTGAAGAAATGAAAATTGCAGCCGGCTTACATTTTATGCCACGCGTTTTTATTATTGAAGCCGATTATATGAATGCTTTTGCCAGTGGTTATAGTGAAAAATCAGCCATGGTCGCAATCACACGCGGCTTGATGCAAAAACTGAACCGCAGTGAAATGCAAGCGGTCATGGCGCATGAATTAAGCCATGTTTGTCATCTTGATATTAAACTCACATTAATGGCTAGCGTACTGGCCAATTTGACAGTGATGGTACTCGATCTCTTTTTTTATAATGTCATTTTTTCTCGCCGGAATTCAGACAATCGCTCACGCGATAATTTAGCCTCCATTATCATTATATTGCGTTATTTGCTCCCGATTATTAACGTAGTGTTGTTACTTTATTTAAGTCGAACAAGAGAATATATGGCTGATGCAGGCTGTGTTGAATTGATGCGAGACAATCAACCATTGGCCTCCGCCTTAATCAAAATCAGTGATGATCATCAAGTCAATCACAGCGTGTATCAAGAACAATATGGCCAAACACCACACGAAAATGTACGCCGAGAAGCGTATATTTTTGATCCAACACAGGCCGGCATCTCTGAAGGTGCTTCACTAACCAGTCTTTTTTCAACTCACCCTAGTTTACAAGATCGTTTGGCCGCTCTAGGGTTTAAAAACAATGGCAAATGACATTGGCATTTTGCTCACCAATATTGGCACACCGGATGCACCCAATGTCAAAGCCGTTAAAAACTATCTAAAAGAATTTTTATCGGATCCTCGAGTCGTCGAACTTCCACGTTGGATCTGGTGGCCCATTTTGTATGGCATTATTTTACCAATACGTCCAAGAAATTCCGCCAAACTCTACCAGAAAATCTGGACTCAAGAAGGCTCT
>JAKBCU010000038.1 GCA_021807565.1 Pseudomonadota bacterium
GATCTACCCGATGCCTTACCATCATCGATGTTTACCACGAAACACTTTCATTCTTTTCAATCCTGGAAAAAACAAGATCTGGCTGAAGGCATAGCGAGCATTTATCCTGAAAGTTCTGAAAAATTTTTACCCCATGATATTAATTTACCTCACTTAAATGGAGTGAGCTTTAATAAAGGTTGTTATACAGGTCAAGAAATCATTGCACGCATGCAGTATCGCGGAAAACTCAAATATCAATTAGTCAGAGCTCATGTGAACACTACGTTAAAGTTAGCCAGAGGGGGAGATCTTTACGTAGAAAACAAACCCTGTGGCACGATTGTAGATTATGCATTACTAACTAAAAACAGTTATGATTTACTCATCATCACTCAAGATATACATCTTAAAGCGAACCATGTTTTCATTGATTTAACCAAAACAGTTGCCTTAGAATTCGACCCTCTTAGGGTCTATTAAATAATACGGTGTATTTATGCCTAAACAGTTACGTATCGTCCTGGCTCAACTTAACTTAACCGTGGGCGATATTTCAGGAAACTTAAGCAAGCTCATTGAATCGGCAAACCGAGCAAAAGAAACGCTTTCGGCAGATGTGATTATCTTTCCCGAGTTAAGTTTAACAGGCTATCCACCAGAAGATTTATTATTACGTGAATCCTTTCTTGCAGCGTCTCATAAAGCATTACATACTTTTAAATCCGCAGTGTCAGGAATTTATTGCCTTATCGGACATCCGCATGCCACATCACAAGGCGTATTGAACTCTTGCTCATTGGTCTATGATGGTACCATTGTTGGCCGATATGATAAGCACTATTTACCTAATTACGGTGTTTTTGATGAGCGTAGGTATTTTATTCCAGGCAACTCTCCTTGTGTCGTTCCGATCAAGGGTATTCCTATCGGATTGCTCATTTGCGAAGATCTATGGCATAGCAACCCCATTCATCAAGCGGCTAATTTAGGCGCCCGTTTGATTTTGGTTCCTAATGCCTCTCCTTTTGAAATAGATAAACATGAACAACGACACCTTACCTTAGCTAAACGCGCTAAGTCAGCCAATCTACCGATTGCCTATGTCAATTGTGTTGGCGGGCAAGATGAATTACTGTTTGATGGTGGTTCTATGATTGTGGATGCGACAGGAAAAATTTGTCAGCAGGCAGGTTTTTTTAATGAAACCTTATTTCCATCCGATATTGAGATAACCAGTACTAGCACAGTGGTCCATGAAGCTCATTTCACTCTGCCTGCTTTAGAACAAAAAGTGTATGATGCACTCGTGTTAGGTCTGCGCGATTATGTACGCAAAAATCGCATTCCGGGTGCTTTGGTTGGTGTTTCAGGTGGAATTGATTCAGCATTAACGCTTGCCATTGCAGTCGATGCCTTAGGAAATGATCGTGTCGAAGCCATTGTGATGCCTTCTCGATATACCTCAAAAGAAAGCATGGAAGATGCATTTGCTGTGATTCAAAACCTAAACGTCCGACAACAAACCTTTTCCATTGAACCTGCTTTTACCAGTTTTCTCTCGACCTTGGCTGTTCCTGATAGCGGCATCGTGGCAGAAAATATTCAAGCCCGTTGTCGTGCCATTTTAATGATGGCGATTTCAAATAAAACGGGTAATATCGTGTTAAATACGAGTAACCGTAGCGAAACAGCCGTTGGCTATACTACATTATATGGTGATATGGCAGGTGGTTTTGCGGTATTAAAAGACGTGCCAAAAACTTTGGTCTATCAGTTAGCTCGCTATCGCAATCAAATTCATTCTGTCATTCCTGATCATACCATTAACCGAGCACCAACCGCTGAGCTTGCTGCCAATCAATTAGATCAAGATACCCTACCTTCTTATGAAATATTAGATCACATACTTGAATATTATCTTAATCAAGAACAAAGCCTCAGCGATATCGTTGAACAAGGAATGGATCCCGAGGTTGCAGCAAGAGTGATAGACTTAATTAACAAAAATGAATATAAACGTCGCCAGGCAACGATTGGCACTCGCATCAATCATAAAGCATTTGGTCGTGACCGACGTTACCCCATCACCAATGGATTTAAGGGGTGAAGAGGTGGTTTATGAGGAAATTCGCCATGATACCACTTTCCAAGCCCCATGGACGTTACATAATCGATAGAAATACGTCATGGGTGTGACTACGCCGTTCGCGCTGTTAAATGCACGAAGTTGGCGACAGGTAATTCCATTTATAGTAGAAGAATGAGAAGGAATGAAATAACCATAAGCACCTGTTTTCTTATTATGCCAACGTACCACGATTCCATCTTTGGCCACTTCTAATGCTTTTTGATAAGCTTTTTGCATCATCATAGTATCCTCTGGCGTGAATTTGGAAATAGTCGAATATTCCAAATAAGATGTATCGATCGCATAAACAGGAACCATACAGGTCAGCATCATGAGTACACTGAGTTTTTTTAACCATTTCATGAATAGACAATCCTTAGAGCGCATCTTTCACATATTGAGAATTAGGATAATTATACTGCAACACCTCTACGACTTCTTTTTGATTCTGAGTAAGATGCAATGCACGATACGATTGAGCCATTAACACTAATGCATTAGGTACTGCGGGTGCTCCCTGATAATGACGCACTACCAAACTCGCACGATTCGCTGCTGCCACATAAGCTTGTCGTTGATAATAATAGGCGGCGACTTGTAATTCATGATCTGCCATCATATTTCTAAGATATACCATATATTGATGTGCTGCGGGTGCATAATAGCTATTTGGAAACAAACGTACGAGTTCAGCAAAATCAATATAGGATTTTTTAATTTGAGTTAAATCGCGAGTTGCCAGATCAACCACAAACATACGTTCAAATATACCGAGATTTTGATAATAGTTTGATAACCCACGCATATAATAGGCATAATCCACGTGCGGATTTGTCGGGTGAGTATGAATAAAACGATCTGCAGCTGCTTCCGCTGAGGCGTAATCACTGGACATGTAATAAGCATAAATCAATTGAAGTTGGGCAATTTCAGTATCGGACTCAAGCGGATACTGTACATCCAATGCTTCAAAGCGACTGAGTGCATCTTTATAATTTCCTTTACGCAACGCTTGCTCACCTGCTTTAAAAATGTGTTTAGCGGATTCGCCTTTATACATTTCAGCCGGATCGGTTACCGTAGAACATGCTGTGAGTAAGCAAAAAGTCAATAATACTGCAATCCATCGTAACGTTGTTACAAACTTCATAATGATCAACCTGTGATGATTAATAACCTAGGGCCTGTTAAATAATAATTTGAACAGTTAGCATCCCATTTGATGTACATAGGCGTGCATTGTAAACGAAATTTTGTCATCATTCACCTTGAAAAAACAACCTGGTAACGATTCATGACAAACAAAATTCACTACCGTTTCATATTAACAGACGATGTAAAAGGAATGCGGCTTGATCAAGCGCTTGCCAAAACATTACCTGAGCTATCGCGCGCTCAAATCCAGGAATGGATTAAACGCGGCGAAGTCATGGTGAATCAAGCGATGCCTAAAGCAAAAATGATTGTATCCGGCGGGGAACAAATTCATATTCAAGGCAGCCAACGGGTACAACCTCATTGGCAAGCCCAACCCATCAGGCTGAATGTACTCTATGAAGACGATGCACTATTAGTCATCAATAAACCCGTGGGAATGGTCGTTCATCCCGGTGCGGGCAATCTCGATCAAACACTATTGAATGCATTGCTCCACCATGCTCCTGTTTTGGCAGCATTACCTAGAGCGGGCATTGTGCATCGATTAGATAAAAATACCTCTGGCTTATTAGTGATTGCAAAAACAGCCGCTTCTTTAAAAAACCTGATTGCTCAAATGAAGGCGAAATCGATTTTACGCGTCTATCAAGCGATTGTGTATGGCCTACTGATAGCAGGTGGCACTATTGATGCACCCATTGGTCGTCATCCCATTCAACGTAAACGGATGGCAGTGACCGAATCGGGTAAACGAGCCGTAACACATTACCGAGTGATAGAAAAATATCGCAATCATACCCGGCTCAAAATTCAGTTGGAAACGGGCCGCACGCATCAAATACGTGTACACATGGCGCACATTCACCACCCCATATTGGGTGATCCCGTCTATCAGCACCGCTTACAATTACCCAAAGGCGCTTCTCCCGAACTGATCACTCTGTTACGCCAATTTAAACATCAGGCATTACATGCCTTTGAGTTATCCTTGATTCACCCTGAAACCAAAAAACCGATGCACTGGCAGGCCCCCTTGCCTGAAGCTATGCAAGAAGTGATTAACCTATTGAAAGCAGATACCCACTATGACAAATGAGTTAGTGATTCGGCCAGATTGGCCAGCACCATCACAGATTAAAGCATATACCACGTTGCGGGAGGGTGGCGTAAGCCTAGCGCCCTATCACAACTTTAATCTGGGTATGCATACTGGCGACAATCCAATAGACGTTTCTACCAATCGTAGACGTTTAAAAACAGTATTGGGCATTCCTAGCGAACCCATTTGGTTAAACCAAACTCATAGTGCCATTGTTCTCCCTGCCCTTTTAACCCATTTGAATCAAGAGGCGGACGCCACCTATACCGATGAGTTAAACCGCGTTTGCATCGTGTTAACAGCAGATTGTCTTCCCATTTTGTTATGCCATCACAGTGGCTCTCATGTCGCTGCGATTCATGCGGGATGGCGCGGGTTGGTAAAAGGCATTATCAGCGAAACCCTCACTGCTCTAAAATTACCTCCAGAGGAATGTATTGCCTGGCTGGGACCGGCTATTGGCCCAGAGGCTTTTGAGGTAGGAAACATCGTCCGGCAATTGTTTATCCAATGTGAACCAGAAACCGCAACCGCATTTATCCCCTCCCCTAACGGTAAATGGTTAGGAAATTTGTATACCTTGGCACGATGCTTTTTGCAAAAACAAGGTGTAACACACATTTATGGAGGTACTTATTGTACTTATTCGGAAAAAAGCCGATTTTTTTCTTATCGTCGAGATGGTGAAAAAACCGGAAGAATGGCGAGTTTAATCTGGATTAACGATTCCCGTATTAACAATTAGCAGGTATGATCCTAACTTCGGTTATAGGAGAGGATATTCCCATGAATCACATCTTGCGCAGCCTATTCACTTGGCTTCTTTTGTTAACGGCTATAGGCTATGAGGTTTGCTATGCAGAAGGATCAATGACCTCGAGTTTGGCACCCATGTTACAGAAAGTACTACCTTCTGTCGTCAATATACGTGCTCAAATCAAAATCACGGATATGAACCTGCTCAATAAAATAGAAAAAGAAACGAATCAAAATCCCAATTCGAATAATGCCCTTCCTGATAAACTTCTATCCGTTGGATCTGGCGTGATTGTGGATGCTGCCAATGGTTATATTTTAACAAATGCGCACGTCGTGGATGAGGCAGAAACTGTGATTGTCACACTAGGTGATGGGCATCACTATACCGCTAAAGTGATTGGGTTAGATAAAGCATCTGATGTGGGTTTATTACAAATTAAAGCCAAGGGATTAACGGCCATTACTTTTGGCAAC
The DNA here is from genome assembly GCA_021807565.1 of Pseudomonadota bacterium. Classification (GTDB taxonomy): domain Bacteria; phylum Pseudomonadota; class Gammaproteobacteria; order DSM-16500; family DSM-16500; genus JAKBCU01. Next base: position 5,601 of record JAKBCU010000038.1, read on the forward strand.
TCCAATAACCTTCAAGTGGGTGATCGGGTGGCAGCCATTGGCAATCCGTTTGGATTAAGTCAAACGGTGACCTCAGGCATAGTGAGCGCATTGGGCCGTACGACGGGCATCGAAAATTATGAGAATTTTATTCAAACTGACGCACCCATTAATCCCGGTAATTCAGGAGGCGCACTCATCGACATGCAAGGGCAAATGGTCGGGATTAATACAGCGATTTTAGCGCCCAGTCGAGGCAGTGTCGGTATAGGATTTGCTATTCCGTCGAATATGGCAAAAAGCGTCATGCAACAATTAATTCAATATGGCAATGTACGTCGGGGTATGCTCGGCGTTGGTGCTCAAGATATCACGCCAGAATTGGCTGCTGCTTTCAAATTGCAACCAAACACCAAAGGTGCCGTAGTGACACAAGTCATTTTGGGTTCTCCTGCTGAAAAAGCCGGTATACAAGTCGGCGATATCATCACTCATGTTAATAATACACTCATTAAAAATGCGAATGACGTGGTCAATGCCATCGGGCTGATACGTGTGGATTCAAAAACCGATATTACCATTTTGCGACAGGGTAAATCTCTGGCTTTATCGGTTATTTTGACTGATCCGCAAAAACGAAAAGAACAAGGCAAGCTCAGTGATCCATTTTTATATGGTGTTGCCTTGAAAAACTTTAGCTTGGTAAGCCCCATTCATGGTGATGTCAAAGGAGTGCTCGTTGTTTCTGTAGATCAAGACACTAATGCGTGGCATTCTGACCTACGACCTGGTGATGTGATCACCTCCGCAAATCAACAGCCAGTAAACTCTATTACTGAACTCAAAAAAGTTGCAGCGGATAATAAAGAGGATTTACTGTTGAATGTATTAAGAGGCGCAGGCGCTGTCTTTATTGTGATTAACCAGGATTCGTGAACCTCAGACCCCCCTTTTTTCGACAATGGCAAATGCCATTGTCGATATTTCAGCTAAGAGATCTTTTTTCAAACCGATTTCCTTCCTTTTCCGTTCTCGCTTTTTTGGAGGATATTTTTGCCTCGTAGGAAAATAAAGTCTCTACTGGAGGACGTTTAAAAATATGCTTAGGATAGTTTATCTCTTCTTTTACCTGGTCATCTGAGTTGACAACTGTATTAGGTTTATCTTCTTGAGCTTCGTTTTCACTAGACTCTCCACTGGCGTTTTCATTGACAATCAAGCTTGAATCCTCTTCGCTTTCTTCCTCTGAGTCATCCGAATCCACTAGGGTGAGGGTAAAGGTTGCTTCGTGATCATAATCCTCGTTAGTATCACCCTTGTGTTCGAGTAATCCGAATAAATCTTCTAACGATAGCCCAGAAAAATGAGAATGATGATGACTATTCGGCGTTCTTACTTGAGGCGCAAAACTAAAGTGTGCATTTCCAGGTAAATCAATAATATCTTGTGGGTACTGTGTCTCTGGTCGACAATCTTTAACAAAACGCCATAAGTATGTTTGTAACATCGTAATACATTGCTCGGGGTTTTCTAACAAGGCCATGAGTTTTTGATTGTGAAACCCTTCTGGTTGATTATATTCTGAAAGAAGAGGCATAGATACAATATATTGCTTTAGTGCTGTCAATTCTATTTCAGGCAAACTATAAATATAAGTCAATAAGGTAGCCTGCGCGATCTCACACTCAATACTATCACTGGTTTCATCATCAATAAAAAATCTTCCGTGATTTGTTTTAGCTCTGTTTTGCCCCACTGATAAACATCGGTTAAGAAAAATCAAAAATGCATCGCATGTTCTAGCGGATAAAATATCTAAGCAGGCCTGTTTTTGTTCTTCTAACTGTTTGTCCAAAGCGAAACACAAGGGTTGTAATTTGGGATGAGAAGCCATCAAGGTTTTAGCAAGAGGAGAAAATTCTCGTGGCGTATTGTGATCAGTGATATGAGGATTTTGATAAAATTGCTCCAATGTGGTCTCCCCATAAGCAACCAACTCATCTATACTGAAAACGTAGTTGTCTAATACCATCCTGTCGTCTTCTGGAATATCTAAAATGGAATTTAAATAATAAAACGTTTCTACATTATTGTTCTCTGCATGCCATGTTTTGATAAATTTAACAAAAGCCTCATCTTTAATTAATTCAAACAATCGCTGGTCATGTAAATCATGACATCCCCCCACTTCGCTAGATGTAAACAATTGTCGAATTTTAGGATTTAATTCAATAGCAAAATCATGAAAATCAAAATGATCATCAGGAGAGGCTTCTTTATATTGTTTGGATGTGTAAAAGTCATTTAATAAAATTCGCCACTTACCTCTTGCTCCATATCGATAGCCCACCTCTTCATCTGCGTTATTTGGCAAACTTGAATTTAAACATGCAGTGATTAATTTGGTTAACAGCTCTTTTCGCATATCCGATCCTTAAAAAAGATTGATCTATTTATGTCGGTCCTGTTTTTCTGAACATCCCTAAGCAATATATGGCATGATAATATTATTGATATTGGCGGCTTTTGCAATAAAAATTAATTGCGGCGGGATGTGAAAAAACTGAATGGTTCTCTGCATTTTTCGCGCATACCTTATCCATTCGAGCAACAAGACAAGACCCGCGCTATTCACGCACTTCACGTGTTTTAAATCAATCTTAATGATTTGACCTTCAAGCAGCGACTGCGATTGTTGCCATATTTTGACAACTGTCTGGAAATTCAAATCACCATATACCTCTAGGCGATCCTGTATTTTTTTTATAAACATTATCTCAGCCATAAGAATGTGGATCTTAACTCGAATGCAATGTATTATGCTGTCTCAGCACACGAATCAAATTTGCCATATCTCCTTGTGATAATTGATCAGCAAATTGTGATCGAAAACTCTCTAACATGCTAATCCCTTCTACCACTAAATCATATAATTTCCACTGAGATCCTTCACTGAGTAGACGGTAGTTTAGATCAATGGGAGGGCCATCATCGCGCACTATTTGGCTATTAACTTTCACTTCACTTTTTCCTTCATACCCACCTCTGACAGGAAAAAAAACAATCCTTTGGTCCGTGTAATTAGCCAGTGCTGATGCATACGTTCTGACAAGCAAAGAGGTGAACTCACGTTGAAATTCGGCACGTTGTCCTGGTGTTGCATTATTCCAAATGCGAGGAGGTAGAACACGTTTAGACATTGCTTGAATATCGGCATGCGGAACTATGATTTTATCCGCTAACGAATAAACAAGGCTTCGATTTGTTTTCAACGTCGCTTTGTTGGCTTTTAAATTGGCAATTAATTCATTCGCCACAGAACGTAGCATAGTCACAGGATCACTATCAGCCGACCATGATGTCACCGCAAAGCACAATCCCGCAACTACCAACATAAAACCAAGAATTTTTCTCATTTTTTGTCTCCAGTGCTTTTTTCGGTTGATGTTTTATCACCATTGCCGCCGTTAATTTTAAACAAAAATTGACCGATTAACTTTTCTAAAATCATCGCCGACTTTGTATCTTTAATTTCACTGCCATTATGTAAAAATGTATGACTATACATAGGAGAAATTTCAATATAGTTATCACCTAATAGCCCAGCAGTTAAAATAGCCGCAGAAGAATCGTCTGGGATAGCATTCATGTATGAATTGAGCCACATAGTGACCTTAGCCTGATATGTATTAGGATCCAGTTGTATTCGTGTGACTTCACCAATGGTGACACCGCTGATTTTAACGGCTGACCTCACTTTGAGTTGACCTATATCATCAAAATCCGCTTCCACACGATAACCTCCTGAGTGAAAAAAGGTAGTCAGTCCACTGACTTTAAATGCCAAAACCAATAGAGCACAAATTGCAGCTAAGAGAAACAAGCCGACAACTATCTCAATCGTTCGTTGAGATAACATTACCATCCCCCTATCATCATTGTCGTTAATACAAAATCCAAGCCCAATACTGCCAACGAAGAATACACTACTGTTCGAGTGGTTGCATTTGCAATACCCGCTGAAGTAGGTTCAGCATAATAGCCTTGGTATACAGCTATCCAGGTAACAACAAAGCCAAATGCGATACTTTTTATGATCCCATTGACTACATCTAAATTAAAATCAACGGAGGCTTGCATATTTGACCAGAATGCACCGGCATCTAATCCCAGCCACTTCACACCCACCAGGTATGCCCCATAAACGGCTGTCACGTTAAAAATCAATGTCAGTAAAGGCATTGAAATAAAACCACCCCAACATCTTGGTGCAATAACACGCTGGAGAGGGTCAACTGCCATCATTTCCATACTGGATAGTTGCTCAGTCGCCTTCATTAACCCAATTTCTGCAGCAATAGCCGACCCTGCTCGCCCAGCAAATAGTAGCGCGGTCACCACTGGCCCTAATTCACGTACGACACTTAATGCCACCAATGGGCCCAATTCTTGAGAAGCCCCAAACTTGGCTAGCGTGTGGTATCCTTGTAAACCAACCACCATCCCGATAAATAAGCCAGAGACGATAATAATCAATAGAGATAATACCCCTTCTGCATAAACCTGTTGTACTACCAAGGGGAAACCTTTTCGAGGATTGGGTAGACGCAGCAGCGTACGCGATAACAAAACACCCGCCTGTCCATATTGTTGGATAAGATGCATGCCAAAACGACCTAATGAGGCGATATAATTTAGCATCAACGCGTCTCTCCTATCAGATCTTGTTCTATATTAATTGCTGGATAATGAAATGGTACAGGTCCATCCGGCAACCCTTGCAAGAATTGTTGGAGTTGTGCTGAATCCGTATGCTTGATTGATTCAGCTGTTCCTCTGCCAATCACTTTTCCATCTGAAATAACATAGGCATAATCGGTAATTGATAAGGTTTCAGGCACATCATGAGACACAATAATGCTCGTTAAGCCCAACGATTGATTTAATGTATGAACTAATTTCACTAACACCGCCATTGAGATGGGATCCTGACCTGAAAAAGGCTCGTCATACATAATTAATTCCGGATCAAGTGCAATGGCACGTGCTAATGCCACACGCCTTGCCATGCCGCCTGATAATTCGCTGGGCATGAGATCTCTAGCACCGCGCAAACCGACCATTTGCAATTTTAGTAATACCAGATTTCGTATCATAGCCTCAGAAAGCTGCGTATGCTCGCGTAAGGGAAAAGCCACGTTTTCAAATACAGTTAAATGGGTAAAAAGACCGGCACTCTGAAACAACATGCCCATTCGTTTACGAAGTTGATACAATGAACGACGCTTTAATTTGTGTATTACTTGTCCGTCAATAGTAATAGTGCCTTGTCCCGGGATAAGTTGTCCGCCAATCAAACGCAATAATGTCGTTTTGCCTGAACCACTCGGACCCATAATGGCTGTGATTTTTCCCCGTGTAATCGTCAGATCGACAGAGGAAAAGATGGGTCTATGGTTTCGCTGAAAACTTAACCCTTTTATGTCAATCAAATGAGTCATTTATTGATCACTTTTTGCGATTCTAAGAACGTCGGGGTGTTTGGGTACAATGAACCACAGCACACCATAAACCAATATCGATGAACCTCCAAAAAAAAGGGCTAGTACAAAAAGAAGCCGTATCCAAGTTGGATCTAAATGAAAAAATTCTGCAATCCCTCCACAAACACCTGCTATCATGCACTGTGTTCGAGATCGATAGAAACGCTTAGGTAACAACGACTCGCCCATTATCTTACTCTCATTTTATTTAAACATCGTATTGGCTATAATAACCTACTCATTTTAAAATAGAAAAAAAATTTTCAGTTGATCCCCAAAATACTCAAAATCAGAGTAGAATACGTTTTCTTTAAAGGAAAGTGAAGGTTGGCTTTATTCTAAAAATCACTTGAGGTATTATTATGCAACCTATTGAAAAAGCATGCGAATTAGGTCGAGCTGTCATCCAAGCAGAAGCTGAAACCATTCATCATCTTCTGACCAAAGTGAACCACGACTTTGCGAATGCTTGCCATCATTTATTGGACTGCCAAGGTCGTATTATTGTTATGGGAATAGGCAAATCCGGTCATATTGCAAAAAAAATAGCTGCCACATTTGCTAGCACGGGTAGCCCTGCTTTTTTTATCCACCCTAGTGAAGCCAAACATGGGGATTTCGGGATGATTACCAAAAATGATGTCATTCTACTCCTTTCGAAATCCGGCGAAACAGATGAAATTTTAGACATTTTACCTTTTGTTAAACGATTAGGTATACCGATGATTACATTAACGGGTAACCTCAAGTCCACCCTAGCAAAAGCAGCAACCGTCAATCTGGATGTGAGCGTTGCAAAAGAAGCCTGCCCTTTAGACCTTGCTCCCACTTCGAGTACCACTGCTGCATTAGTCATGGGGGATGCTTTAGCCATTACATTATTGCAACAAAGAGGCTTTACTGCAGAAGACTTTGCCATGTCACACCCGGGTGGAACATTAGGTCGTCGACTACTACTAAAAGTCGATGAAATCATGCATACAGGTGATGCCATACCGAAAGTAGATCTCAATGCATTATTAAAAACGGCGCTTGTAGAAATGACGCAAAAAAAACTCGGTTTTACGGCTATTGTGAATGAACAAGAAGAATTAGCTGGTATTTTCACGGATGGTGACATTCGTCGCGCCTTTGATAAGCAAATTGATATTCACAGCACCATGATACGTCATATTATGACTATCAATCCAAAAATGATTAAACCCGGCACGCTCGTGGTAGATGCGCTCAATCTCATGGAACTACATAAAATTACGGCGCTTATCGTAGCGAATCATGAAAATAAACCTATCGGCGTAGTGCATCTGCATGATATTTTACGCGCTAGAGTTGTCTAATGAATGAAATAGTCGATAAAGCCAAAAAAATTAAGCTTGCCATTTTTGACATCGATGGAGTATTAACCTCAGGTAAATTAATTTATAGCCCAAACGGGATTGAATACAAAGATTTTCATGTTCATGATGGACAAGGTATTAAGCTATTGCAAAAAAGCGGCATTGAAATTGGAATTATCACCGCCTGCCAATCTGAAACAGTAAAAAAACGCATGCAAGACTTAGGTGTCACTCATGTTTACCAAGGTCAAACAGAAAAACTAGCTGCCTATTGTCAATTAAAACAGAAATTACAATTGCTCGATGAAGAAATTGCTTACATGGGCGATGATTTACCTGATTTAGCTATTTTGTGTCGTGTTGGACTTTCTGTCACCGTACCGAATGCCCCTGCTATCTTGAAGGAAACCGTTTGTTTAGTGACTAAAAAAAAGGGGGGGAACGGTGCTGCGCGAGAACTGTGTGAATTGATTATGAAAGCACAAAACACCTATCAATCTATCACGGATTCATTTTTTTATAGAGAATAATGTGATTAAAGCAAACTCGTTGCTCATCAGTTTATTTGTCCTTATTGCAGCAGGGTTAACCAGCTGGTCAATGTTGCTTTCTCATCATAATTATAAAGTCAGTAGCGACCTACTCAGTACGCCACCTGATGCTTATATGGATGGTGTAGTTGCAACCATTCTAAATGATCAAGGAAAACCGGCGCTGAAAATTAAAACACCTCATATGGTGCACTATGCTGAAACTAACATGACTCGTTTATTAAAACCCAACGTCATTATTTTTAGAGAATCACCTAAGCCTTGGTATGTTACCTCTGATTATGCTGAACTCAGTCATGGTATTGAGCAAATTATTTTTCAGAATCATGTTGTGATTCATCATCCATCGGATATAGCAAACCCCATGACAACGATGACAACCGCTTCCCTTACTGTATTTCCAAGCAAACAAATCGCACAGACTGAATCTGCTATTACCATCAAACAACCAGATATTGTTGTCAATGCAGTAGGTATGTTTGCAAATCTTCAAGATGGTACAATCAAACTGCTCTCAGAGGCAAGAGGAGAGTATGCACCTAACTCTTAATAAAAAAATGCAACCTATTCTCATTTTCAGCGTTATCCTATCCATGGCATCGCTGTGTTGGGCAATGGAGCAAGATAGTCGCACACCGCTGCGTATTAATGCTAACTCTTATACATTACATAATAAAGAAGGTATCACTATTTATGAAGGTCATGTTCTCGTCAAGCAAGGCACCACTACGCTTTTAGCTGACCAACTCGTCACACAAAATAATACACATCATCAAATTGAAAAAGCCATTGCGTATGGTACTACTCGTCTTGCCGAATACTCAACCATACCTAAAGCAGGCGATCCTGTTCTGCATGCGAAAGCTAAAATAATTAAACTATTATTAAGTGAATCTACCGTGATTTTGGAAGGAAATGTGATGATTACCCAGGGTAATAATAGTTTTCATGGGCCTGTTATTATGTATAATATGAAAACTCAAGTGGTGACAGTACCGCCTTCTAAAGCCGGCAATGCCACTATCCTTATTGATCCAAAACAAATTAGTCTGTCGCAATGAATTCGTTATGCATTAAAAATATCAGCAAGCAATACAAAGGTCGCCAGGTGGTAAAAAGCGTTTCGCTTACTGTCAATCGTGGTGAAATCGTTGGGTTACTAGGTCCTAATGGAGCCGGTAAAACAACTTCGTTTTATATGATCGTGGGGTTAATCCGTTGCGATCAAGGCCACATTTATTTAGACAATCAAGAAATCACGACATTACCTGTGCACACGCGCGCTAATTTAGGTATCAGTTATCTACCACAAGAATCATCTATTTTCCGTAAATTGAGCGTATCAGATAATATTATGGCCATTTTAGAATTAAGGTCAGAACTGAGCGCAACACAACGTGGCGAATTGCTAGAACAATTATTACAAGAATTTCACATCGAACACATACGTAATACTCAAGGAATGAGCTTATCAGGTGGCGAGCGTAGACGTGTTGAAATTGCAAGAGCACTGGCCACCAATCCAAAATATATTTTACTCGATGAACCTTTTGCCGGAATCGATCCCATTTCGGTTATCGATGTTAAGCGCATTATCTCACATTTATGTCAACGACAAATCGGTGTTTTAATTACTGACCACAATGTACGTGAAACACTAGATATATGCCAACGTGGCTATATTGTAAATCAAGGGGAAGTGCTCTACCAAGGCACGCCTCAAGCTATTTTAAATAATAAAGAAGTCAGAGCCGTTTATCTTGGCGATGAATTCGATTTGTAATATGATCAAAATCAGGAGCAAAACAATGCAAATACATTACACTGGCAAAAACTTAGAAGTCACACCTGCTTTAAAAGAAATAACCCAAGAAAAATTTAATCGATTGATTCATCGTCATAAAAATATCAAAACAGTTTATATTGTTTTTCAAGTGGAGAACTTAACCCATCATGCTGAGGTAACCGTGCATCTGGATGGAGTCGATTTTCATGCCAGTGCTAAAGCAGATGATATGTATCAAGCAGTTGACCTATTAATTGATAAATTATCCAGTCAATTAATCAAACACAAAGATAGAACAAAAGACCATCCTAC
>JAKBCU010000039.1 GCA_021807565.1 Pseudomonadota bacterium
CGGCCGCCAGACACTCTCGGACATATCACGTCCGTACGTTACCTATGGTTTTACCGATGATGCTGACTTCAGAGCGACATCCATCACGCACGAAGGAACAAAGACCCGATTTGTGGCGCATCGTATCCATGGTATGCCGGCATTACCGATTCAATTAAATTTACCGGGCAGACATAATGTATTAAATGCTTTAGCAGCGATTGCAGTGGCGAGTGAGTTGAAAGTTTCTGATCAATCCATTCAACGGGCACTTGAAAAATTTGCCGGTATTGGTCGACGATTTCAAATTTATGGTGATTTTGCATTAACGAAAGGCGGAAGCGTGACCTTGATTGATGATTACGGTCATCATCCTCGAGAAATTGCTGCCACACTGCAGGCGGCAAGACAAAGTTGGCCCGATAGGCGATTAGCGATGGTGTATCAGCCGCACCGTTACAGTCGTACGCGGGATTTGTTTGCAGACTTTGTTGATGTATTGTCCAAACTCGATACCTTAATTTTATTGGACGTTTATTCAGCGGGTGAATGCTATCTTGAAGGGGCTGACGGCCCTGCCTTAGCAGAAGCCATTAGGCAGCGAGGTGGAATTCATCCTATTTTTGTGGAACATCACCATGCATTAGCGAATGTGTTGCAACATACGCTTCAAGATGGGGATGTCATCTTAATGCAGGGTGCCGGCAATATTGGTGCATTAGCATCACAACTTGCAATCACTCAACTACAAGAAGCCGTAGTGCAGCCTCAAACCAGTGAGGCACATTAAATGGTTGTTCCATCGGATCGCATTGCAGACTTACGGGGTCATTTATTAAAAGACGCACCGTTAGCGGAGTATACATCATGGCAGGTTGGTGGGCCGGCCGACTATCTTTATAAGCCCGCTGATTTAGAGGATTTATCCTGTTTTCTTTCTCAGCTACCGGCATCCATTCCTATTCTCTGGTTGGGATTGGGAAGTAATGTCTTAATTCGAGATGCGGGAATATCCGGTGTCGTGATTGTGACGCAGGGTGCATTGCGAGGTATATCATCCATGAAGCAGGATTTAATTCGTGCAGAAGCAGGGATCTCTTGTGCGCAATTTGCGAGATATACGGCTAGACAAGGGTTGACTGGTGCTGAATTTATGGCGGGTATTCCAGGGACAATCGGCGGAGCATTAGCAATGAATGCAGGCTGTTATGGAGGAGAGACATGGCAATGTGTACACTCTGTAGAAATCATGAATCGTGCTGGGGTTAGGGTCATAAGAAAGGCGAGCGAGTTTGAAGTAGCATACAGACATGTGGGTCGTCCTTGCGATGAATGGTTTGTGGCTGGGTATTTCAGTTTGCAAGCAGGTGACAAAGCAAAAGCGCTTATAGATATCAAAGCATTATTAGAGAAACGTAATGCGGCCCAACCGACGGGCTTACCTAATTGTGGTTCTGTTTTTCGTAATCCACCGGGAGAGTACGCTGCTCGTTTAATAGAAAAGTGCGAACTAAAAGGCTTTACCATTGGTGGTGCTTCAGTATCAGAAAAGCATGCCAATTTCATTATCAATACGGGTCATGCAACAGCACAGGATATTGAAACACTCGTTTTTACAGTTCAATCCATTGTTGAACAAAGACAGAGTGTGCGTTTAATCCCAGAAGTTTGTATACTGGGGAGACATAATTAAGGACATAGGGATGATGCTTGGCATTGCGAAAAAAAACCAGACGGATTTTATTTTCCCCTGGAAACAGGGTGTCAAGCTGTTTGTTATTCTTTTATTCCTTATCGGTGTATTGTGGTTTACTAAATCACTGGGTGAAATGCGGCGATTCCCTATTCAGAAAGTCAAAATTTTTGGTATCAAAAATACAGACCCACAAGAAATGCAACACTTGCTGATCCCGTTAGTGAGCCAAGGTTTTTTTGGTACGGATGTGTCAAGCATCAAAGAAAGACTGATGCAATTACCTTGGATTGCACAGGCCTCTGTTCGACGGGTATGGCCGGGGCAACTCAACGTTATCCTATCTGAGCGACGTGCCGTAGCCAATTGGAATAATCGCGGTTTGCTGAGCTCGTCAGGCGAGATTTTTAATCCATCCATCAAAACCTATCCCGAAGGCTTGCCTAAGCTGGTAGGACCCAGCGGCATGCATATTCAAATGTTGGACTATTACAGCAAAATAAATAAAGTATTACAGCCAGTCCATGTTAAAATTGCTCGACTTGAATTAACATCGTATCAAGCATGGAACATGACGTTTGATAATGGCATCAGAGTGAATGCAGGTTATAAAGACATCTTGACTCGTATGAGTCATTTTGTAAAAGTGTATCCTAAAATAGTCGGTGAGCGTGCGTCAGATGTAGATTACATTGATTTGCGTTATGAGAACGGACTTGCTATTAAGTGGAAGTCGATAACATAAACAGTAACTAATTGGAAGATTAGCCTATGGCAAAGAAGCCTAACAAAGATTTAATGGTGGGTATCGATATTGGTACGTCCAAGGTGGTTGCCATTATCGGTGAAATGACCAATGAAGGTAAATTGAATATTGTTGGATTGGGTGCACATCCCTCCCAAGGATTAAAACGTGGTGTCGTCGTCAATATCGAATCCACTGTACAGTCCATACAGCGTGCCGTGGAAGAAGCTGAATTAATGGCAGGTTGCCAAATTTATTCAGCATTTACTGGCATTGCGGGCAGCCACATTCGCAGTATTAATTCCCATGGTATTGTTGCTATTCGAGACAAAGAAGTGACGCAGATGGATGTCGATCGTGTTATTGATGCAGCAAAGGCGGTTGCTATCCCTGCAGATCAGAAAATTTTACACATTCTTCCTCAAGAATTTATTATTGATCATCAGGATTCGATTCGCGAGCCTATCGGTATGTCGGGAGTACGGTTAGAAGCTAAGGTGCATATCGTGACAGGGGCGGTCAGTGCCGCACAAAATATAGTTAAATGTTTAAAGCGATGTGGGTTAGCAGCAAGTGATATTGTACTTGAACAGTTTGCATCGAGTCAGTCCATTTTAATGGATGATGAAAAGGAATTAGGCGTTTGCATGATCGATATTGGGGGTGGTACCACGGATATTGCTTTATTTACCGATGGTTCTATTCGGCATACGGCAGTGATTCCCATCGCGGGCGATCAAGTGACAAATGATATTGCCATTGCATTACATATTCCTACCCGAAATGCAGAAGACGTCAAATTAAAACATGCCTGTGCTTTACAGGATTTAGCCGATACGAATCAAATGATAGATGTCCCTACATTAGGTGACAGACCGGGTCGACACATTTCTAAACGTGCGCTTGCTGAAGTGGTTGAGGCAAGATATGAAGAACTGTTTACCTTGGTTGCAGCCGAAATGCGTCGCAGCGGTCTAGCCGACTTAATGTCAGCAGGTATTGTGTTAACGGGTGGAGCATCTAAGGTAGAAGGAGCGGCAGAGTTGGCCGAACGTATCTTTAAAATGCCAGTGCGTGTTGGTACACCGCAACACATATCGGGTGTTTCACAAGTCATGAATAATCCTATTTATGCAACGGGCGTGGGTTTATTATTGTATGGCATGCAGCAACGAGGCGATAATCAACAAGAGGTCACTTCCCAGTCTAATTTTAAAGGTTTGATTGGCCGCATGAGAAACTGGTTTCAGGGTAATTTTTAGAGGCTTTCAGTATTAGTCAGAGTTTTGTGAGGAGCCATCCTATGTTTGAGTTAGCAGAAACAAATTCGCAAAGTGCAGTGATAAAAGTGGTAGGTATCGGCGGCGGTGGAGGTAATGCAGTTGAATATATGATGGCGACGGCTATGGAAGGTGTCGAGTTTATTTGTGCTAACACCGATGCGCAAGCTCTCAGAAATTCATCCGCCAATTCGGTGATTCAATTGGGTGAAGCCATTACTCGCGGGCTTGGTGCAGGTGCAAACCCAGAAGTGGGTCGTAAGGCGGCAGAAGAGGATCGAGAAAAAATTAAGGCAGCTTTATCCGGCGCTGATATCGTTTTTTTAACAGCGGGGATGGGCGGCGGCACAGGGACAGGGGCTGTTCCTATTTTTGCACAAATCGCTAAAGAGCTAGGTATTTTAACCGTAGCGGTTACGACCAAACCTTTCTCATTTGAAGGCAAGGTTCGTATGCAAGTGGCCGATGCAGGAATTGCTAACCTCAGCCAATATGTAGATTCATTGATTACTATTCCCAATAACAAATTATTGAGCGTTCTGGGTAAAAACGTGTCTTTGGTTAATGCTTTTAAAGCTGCTAACGATGTGCTCAGTGGTGCTGTGCAAGGAATAGCAGAATTAATCACCCGACCTGGTTTAATTAATGTCGACTTTGCAGATGTTCGAACCGTCATGTCTGAAATGGGTATGGCAATGATGGGAACAGGCGTGGCTTCTGGAGAAAACAGAGCAAGATTAGCCGCAGAGGCGGCTATTTCTAGCCCATTACTCGAAGATGTGGATATGAGCGGCGCTCGGGGTGTATTAGTGAATATTACCGCTGGTCTCGATATGTCTATTGGTGAATTTGAAGAAGTGGGTGATGCTATTAAGAGTATTACTTCTGAAGGCGCTACCGTCGTGGTGGGCACTGTGATTGATCCGGAATTACGTGATGAAATACGTGTTACTGTGATTGTGACTGGCTTGGGACGAAAGCAAACGGGGTCAGGTTCGCCCTTATCCAGATTAGCGGATTCTACGAAGGCGGACGGTACCATTGATTATCATCAATTAGAGAAGCCCGCTGTGATGCGACGCCATGGATCGAATACGAATGCAGTACCGACGCATTCTGTAGGATCCAAACCACCTATATCGGACGCTGCGCAAGAGCTAGATTATCTCGATATTCCTGCTTTTTTACGTCGTAAGGAAGAGGTAGATGTTTAGTCAGTGGCGGTTACCAACCCCCTTTTTGAAAGGGGTTTTACTAGGTTGCTACTGAGAAATACGGTATCAAACCGAAAACTGACTGAAATAGTCCGTTTATTCATGTGTTTTTACTCAACTTTCACAGGGTAAACTATTAATTTTAAAAAAAAACCTTTTATGCTACCATAGGCCGAGATTATTGAGAAAAGTGGCATCTTGGAATGATAAAACAGAGAACTTTAAAAAATGTCATCAAAGCAACCGGCATTACGTTGCATGGCGGCGAACGTGCTGAGTTAACATTACGTCCTGCTCTACCTAATACGGGCATCGTTTTTCGGCGCACTGACTTAGAACCTATTGTGGACATATCGGCTAGAGCTCAATATGTTGGTGATACGACCTTGTCTACCTCACTGGTCAAGAACGAAGTGAAAGTTTCTACTGTCGAGCATTTGTTATCTGCATTTGCTGGATTGGGTATAGATAATGCATATGTTGATGTCACAGCATCTGAAATTCCTATTATGGATGGTAGCGCTGGGCCGTTTGTCTTTTTGGTTCAGTCAGCTGGCATTCAAGAGCAAAATGTACCTAAGCGTTTTATTCGTATCAAACGTAAAGTGATCGTCAAAGAAGGTGATAAATGGGCTTGTTTTCAGCCATTTGAAGGGTTTAAAGTAACATTTACTATTGAATTCAATCATCCCGTATTTGCATCGCATACCAAAACAGCAACATTGGATTTTTCTAGTACCTCTTATGTAAAAGAAGTCAGTAGGGCAAGAACGTTTGGTTTTAAAGCGGATTTCGATAAATTGCGTTCTATGAATTTGGCTAGGGGAGCCAGTTTAGATAATGCAATTGCCATTGATGATTTCCGTGTTTTAAATGAAGATGGTTTACGCTATGAAGATGAGTTTGTGCGCCATAAAATATTAGATGCAGTAGGGGATTTATATCTATTAGGCTCTAGCCTAATAGGCGAATTCAGTGGCTACAAATCAGGCCACGCTTTAAATAATCAATTACTTCGTAAACTCTTAGAACAGCGAGAGGCATGGGAGTATGTGACATTTGAAGACCCGGCAGATGCGCCTATTTCATATGCGAAACCTGTGCTCGTGTTTGACATTTAATAGGGACCTAGACGGATTCAATCCTACTCCTGAATCATCCTACATTCGGTTTTATCTGCTGAATTTAGGATTATTTTTTGTCATAGCCCACTCTATCCATGTCACTTGAATTTGCCTAATTTGCCTATATATACCGTATATCTTTACTATTAACTCATTGAACCTTAAAAGTGGAGCACTATTTATATGACCATCCAGCCACAACAAGAAAAGTTGGTTTTTCAAGCGGAAGTAAAACAGTTATTACATTTGGTAGTACATTCTCTTTATAGCAATAAAGAAATTTTTTTAAGAGAATTGATTTCGAATGCATCGGATGCGGCGGATAAGCTGCGTTTTGAGGCGTTGTCTGATGCCGCATTATTTGAGTCAGATTCTGACTTGAAAATTCGGGTGAGTTTTGATGAAACAGCTAAGACGATTACCATCAGTGATAATGGCATTGGTATGACTCGTGACGATGTCATTGAAAATTTAGGAACAATCGCAAAATCAGGAACGCGTGAATTTCTCGCAAAATTAACCGGAGATCAAAAAAAAGACGCGCATTTAATTGGTCAATTTGGAGTCGGTTTTTATTCTGCTTTTATCGTGGCAGACAAAGTCACTGTCATGACACGCAAAGCTGGATTAACAGCGGAGCATGGTGTGAGTTGGGAGTCAGGGGGTGAGGGTGATTATACGATTACCAATATAGAAAAACAATCACGTGGCACCGATGTGATACTCCATATTAAAGACAGTGAAACTGAATTTCTAAATGATTGGCGCTTACGGAATATCATTACGAAATATTCGGATCATATCAATTTGCCCGTTTTAATGCCTAAGATGGCAGATCCAACCGCCACATCAGAAAAAAAAGAAGTGGTTATTAATCCGGAATGGGAAACAGTCAATAGCGCCGCTGCATTGTGGACCTTACCTAAAAATAAAATTACGGATGATCAATACAAAGAACTTTATAAGCATATCGCTCATGATTTTGAAGCTCCAATGACCTGGTCGCACAATCAAGTTGAAGGTGGCAACTTGGATTATATCAGCTTGTTATATATCCCTTCGCATGCACCATTTGATTTGTGGCAGCGGGATCGTCAACACGGTTTAAAGCTTTATGTACAGCGCGTCTTTATTATGGATCAAGTGGATCAGTTTATGCCATTTTACTTGCGTTTTGTGCGGGGTATAGTGGACACTACAGCGTTACCGTTAAATATTTCTCGAGAAATCCTACAAGATAATCCAGTCATTCCAAAACTTCGATCTGCCTTAGTCAAACGAGTGCTTGATGTACTGGATAAACTAGCAACGGATTCACCAGAAAAATATACCAAATTTTGGGAACAATTTGGGAATGTATTAAAAGAGGGTCCGGCTGAGGACTTTGCTAATAAAGAACGTATTGCAAAATTATTACGTTTTTCTTCAACAAAAACGGATTCCATCGCACAAACGGTATCCCTAGATGAATATATTCAACGTATGAAACCTGAACAAAAGAAAATTTATTTTGTGTCAGCTGAAACATTTAATGCCGCCAAATCCAGCCCACATCTAGAAATTTTTCGTAAAAATGATATCGAAGTCATATTGCTGCATGATCGTGTTGATGAATGGTTAACCAGTCATTTAACTGAATATCAAGGAAAAGCCTTACATTCTGTTGCGAGAGGCGATGTTAATTTAGATGAAATGCTGGCTAATGAAACAATACAGGAAAAAGAAAAACTACATCAAAAAGAAGAAGAATTCAAATCTGAGTTCGACCCTATGATTAAACAAATGAAAACGGTATTGGGTGATCAAGTGAAGGAGGTTAGGCTATCCCATCGATTGACTTTATCGCCAACTTGTTTGGTTGTCGATGACAACGACATGGGTTTTCAAATGCAACGCTTACTAAAGGCAGCAGGACAGCAAGTAGGTGAAGTCAAACCAATTTTTGAAATTAACCCTGAACATCAGTTAATTCAAAAAATAAAGCAAGAAAAAGATGAATCTGCCTTTCAAGAATGGACACATATTTTATTTGATCAAGCAGTATTAGCTGAAGGCGGCCAGTTAAAAGATCCTGCTGCTTTTGTGCAACGCATGAATAAATTATGGATTGAGTTGGCATAGATTAGTTTAACGTTACGTCATTCTCAACTTTACATTGCACAGTGATATAGGGTGGGCAACGCATAGGTAGCGTGCCCGCCATTTTTTTTAGTGTAGGTAGCTTCACCTGGGCGGTAATTATTATTCAGTCAAGTCTTCTCTTTACATTTTTGGCGGAGTTTGTTAATAAGGTGCCATCTTGTATTATTTTTTGAGTGACTTGAGGTAGGTATGCAGCAGGGTGATATTGTAGCGCTAAAAGACTTTTTCCTCACATTACAGGCGCAAATTTGTTTAATGTTAGAGCAAGAAGATGGTAAGGCCAAGTTTGTCAAAGATGACTGGTCTTATCCAGAAGGTGGCGGTGGTTTGACATGTGTCCTAACCGATGGCGCTGTGTTTGAAAAGGCAGCGGTTAATTTTTCCTATGTCAAGGGGAACGCCTTACCCTCGGCTGCAACTGCCAAGCGTTCTGAGTTAGCCGAGTGTCCATTTCAAGCCCTGGGTGTGTCATCTGTTATTCATCCGATGAACCCCTATGTCCCTACCACTCACTTGAATGTGCGATGTATTCGGGTTGAGAAACATCAAGGCTTATCACATTGGTGGTTTGGAGGTGGTTTTGATTTAACTCCTTATTATGGTTTTACTGAAGATTGCATTCACTGGCATACCATGGCCAAAGAAGCGTGTGATCCTTATGGTAAGGATGTGTACCCACGTTTCAAGAAGTGGTGTGATGAGTATTTTTACTTAAAACATAGGCAAGAAGCGCGCGGCATTGGCGGAATATTTTTTGACGATTTGTATGAATGGGGTTTTGTTAATTGTTTGCAATTTGTAAAAGGGATAGGTCAATCTTTTATTAAAGCTTATCAACCCATTGTAGCAAAACGAAAAACCCATGCGTATGGTCAGCAAGAACGCGATTTTCAAATGTATCGCCGAGGCCGTTACGTCGAGTTTAATTTGTTATATGACAGAGGCACGCTATTTGGATTACAGTCAGGAGGACGAACAGAATCTATTTTGGTTTCCTTGCCGCCCATTGTTGGATGGAAGTATGATTGGAAGCCCATGACCGGAAGCAATGAAGCCAGGTTATATGATACATTTTTGCCCATTACAGATTGGGTTACCGGCGATCAGGGACGTTAGCTCAATTTACTAGCTTATTGTATAATGACGAATTGATGTCACAGAATGTCTTTTAATGGACGAATCGATGGAACTTTTTGCCAAATTTGAGCTTGGTACTCGCCAGCTGATTTGCCAAGGTAAATGGCATTTAGTCAATATTTCCAAGATTCAGAGGCAGCTGGAGCACATGACTTGGCCCGCTTCAGGGGAAATGACTATTGAAGGCGCTAAACTGCTGGATATGGATACTGCTGGCGCAAGCCTACTCAGTTCTTATATAAAAAAATTGTCTACTAATCGTCTCACGGTCAAATTACAACATTTTTCAGAACATCATAAAAAACTCATGGAGATGGTTAAAAAACAAGCTTTACCCACTGATGCCATTCCTCAAGTACTACCACCCTTATTTTTTGCTCGAGTAGGCCAAAACACCATCAATCTATTACAGGAAACAAACGGGTATCTTAGCTTTATTGGCCAACTGACATTGGAAGCGATGCGTGTTTTTACTCATGTAGCTCATCTCAGACTGAAAGCCATTATCAGCGTGATTGATAAATCGGGCTACCAGGCTTTACCCATTATTGCCTTACTCTCTTTTATGATTGGCATCGTGATATCCTACCAAATGGGTAATCAGCTTCGTGCTTATGGCGCTAATGTATTTATTGTCGACTTACTTGGGCTGTCTGTGTTACGAGAATTTGGTCCGCTATTAACGGCCATCATGGTGGCAGGTCGTACTGGTTCTGCTTTTACGGCAGAGTTAGGAATGATGAAGTTAAATCAAGAGATTGATGCTTTAAATACCATGGGCGTAACGCCTGCTGAATTATTGTTATTGCCACGAATCATCGGTTTATTGATTGCTCTTCCGCTTTTAACTATTTGGGCAGATATATTTGGTGTATTGGGCGGCATGGTAATGGCTCAATCTATGTTAGATGTGAGTTGGGCTGATTTTCTTATCCGTTTTCAACATACGATTCCATTGCGTGCATTACTCATTGGGTTAGGTAAAGCGCCAGTATTTGCATTAATTATTGCAAGTATAGGTTGTTTTCAAGGCATGGAAGTCAGGGGTAGTGCTGATGATGTTGGTAAACGCACGACACGAAGCGTGGTGTTAGCCATTTTTTTTATTATTATTGTAGATGCCATCTTTTCCGTGCTGTTTAGTCAATTTAAATTATGAAAAAAAACGAATCCATTATCAAAATAAAAAATTTAAAAATCCGCTTAGGCGGTGTATGGGTTCATCAGGGATTAGACTTGACGATAGAACGAGGCGAAATATTAGGTATTGTTGGAGGCAGTGGCTCAGGGAAGACAACTTTATTACGAGAAATTTTAATGCTACAACCACCCGACTCAGGTTCTATAGAAATATTTGACACGGAAGTGACAACGGCTTCTCGCAAAACATTATTAGAAATACAACGGCGTTGGGGAGTCGTATTTCAACAAAGTGCCTTGTTCAGTTCGCTGAATGTATTAAACAATACGGCATTTCCACTACGAGAGCATTCTAATCTCACTCGAAAAACCATCAACGAGTTAGCTTTATTAAAAATTTTATTAGTGGGGTTGCCAATTGATTCCGTTATTAAATATCCGGCTGAGTTAAGTGGAGGAATGCAAAAACGTGCCGGGTTGGCGAGAGCGCTTGCATTAGATCCCGAATTATTATTTTTAGATGAACCAACGAGTGGCTTAGATCCACAAAGCGCAGCAGGTCTTGATCAACTAGTAGTTAATTTACAAGCTACCATGGGGTTAACTATTGTGATGGTAACACACGATTTGGATAGTCTATGGCAAATCACCAATCGTGTTGCATTTTTGGGAGAGGGAAAAGTGTTATGTGTGGATACTATGAAGGAGTTAGTCAAAAATCCTCATCCTTTAATTCAAGCATTTTTTAATGGGCCGCGGGGACGCGTAGCAGAACACATTTATGATGAGTAGACATCACGATGGAAACTAACGTTAATTATACTGTGGTTGGCATATTTGTGATTGGCTTACTAGCCTGCATTATTTTTGCGATCATTTGGTTGTCAGCAGGGTTGTTTTCAACTGAAAGTTACAAAATCTATGAAATTAATATGAAAGAATCAGTATCGGGTTTAAGTGTTGATGCACCGGTTGAATATAATGGCGTCAATGTAGGGACTGTTTCTAGTGTTCAGATTAGCCCAGCTCATCACAGTGAAGTGCAGCTTTTAATACGAATAAAAAGCAATACGCCGATTACAGAAGGGACTCGAGCAAAATTAAATGTGAGAGCATTGACTGGGATTGCATTTATCGCAATGGAAGATAAAGGATTAGATAAGAGACCGCTGCTTCGAAAAGGCAAAGAACGTTATCCGGTTATTGAAACCACGCCTTCATTGCTGTTAAGACTGGATACGGCAGTCACACAGCTGAATGATAGTTTTCATCAATTAACTACCTCGATTCATTCTCTTTTAGATGCACAAAATTTAAAACTTATCAAAGAAATGTTGCAGTCTAGCCAACACATAGCACAATTATTGGAAGTACAAACGATTCCAGTCATGAACCAGGCTGCTATCGATTTTAGTAATGTGATGCGTAATTTATCGGAATTATCGCTTGAAATTAAACAGAATCCATCCATATTGGTTCGTGGCAATGCACCCAATCAAGCATTAGGGCCAGGAGAACGATAAATGAAACAGACAATTGTCTTGCGTTATTTTTTGATCGTGTTTGTATGGACGGGCTTGTCAAGTTGTTCCGTGTTTTCACCTGTTAAAACCGAACAGTGCAACACCTATATCATCAATAAACTCCCTCATCCTGTTGTTGCACATTCCGATCGAAAATGGGTTTTATTGGTTTTGCCGGTAGAAGCTCCTTCGATCGTGAATACAACACAAATAGCATATCTGATTCCACCGTATAAAATAGGTTATTTTGTTAAACATAACTGGGCTGCCATGCCAACGCAAATGCTGCAGCCATTGATTGTCCAAACATTACAAAATACCCATCATTTTTATTCTGTGAATTCAGTTCCTTTTATAGGCAACTATCATTATGTATTAACAACGCAACTGCTTACGCTGCATCAAACAGTTGCATCAGATCGGAGCGAGGTGTATGTGGTATTGAGAGCTCAATTGATTAATGCTGTGACAAAGCAAGTCGTTGCAGTCAAGACATTTTCAGTATCCCAACCAACAATAGTTAATACTCCAGAATCAGGTGTCATTGCAACAAATAAAGCCGTTGCTACGGTATTGAAACAGTTAGCCACATTTTGCGTGAGAGCGGTTTAGCTTGTTGAGATACAGGACCACTGGTTGTCATCTCGCTCTCGTTAGAGCGGGATGACAGTCTAAAGAGATTCACCCTTCCGATTTTAACGCTAACTTATGCGTACCCAAACGTCTCGTTTCTCGAAGCGCATGTGATTCGCAGTAAGTTTCTTTTAAAAATACAGATAAGATCACTGTGATAATCAGCCCAATCGGAATAATGCTTAATGCATAAGTATAATCGCTAGCTGTATAGACAGGAATACCATTTTCTATTACGGCATTAATCGCATGTTTATCTAAGAGTTTACCAACGATGGGTTGAAACGCCATACCACCGAACATAATCAATGTGTTAGTGGCAGCGACGGCTGTTCCAGAGATTTGGTTAGGACTATTTTCTTTACCCAAAGCAAAACAGAGAGGATGAGCACCACAGAAAATGCCAACCAGAAAAAATAAGAAATAGAGCGTACTATGTGACAAATTAGGAAGATAAAAAATAGCAGATAAGGAAATAGTCGACATGACTGCTGCGACCATGAGAGGTAGTTTTCGACGCTTGATTTTGTCAGATAAAGCTCCAATGGATGGACCTGCAATAATCCAACCCACGAAAGTGCAGCTTACCATGGAAGCTGCCTCCTCAGGAGATAGTTGGTAGGCAGCTCGCAAATAGGGGATACCCCATAAATCTAAAAAGACAGATGCAGGAAGATAAAATAAGCATCCGATGATACCGATCAGCCACATTTGCGGGTTAGTTAAGACGATTTTTAATGAATTCAACAAAGTGATAAAACTGATTGGCGTGGAAGAAGGCGTTTGTACATTATCGAGTTGGACTTTAGGAGAGTTGCGCATGAAGAGTAACAGAATGATGCTCAGGGCAATTCCAACAAAAAAAGCGGTATGTAGGGCATTTTTGTATCCCACGGACTGAACAAACACAGTTAAGTATTTATCCGAAATAATGGCAGAAACCATACCAAATGCCGTAGTTAACCCTGCAACCGTAGCAAATCGATTAGGGGCTAACCAAAGAGAAGCGAGTTTCAATACGCCAATGTAGGCAAAAGCTGTGCCCAGTCCGATCATGAATCGTCCCAGGCTCGCCATCAATAGCGTATCCGCCGTGATAAAGACACCTACGCCAATAATGGCAGTAACGCATGCAAGAAATTGTACAATTCTGGCCCCAAATCGGTCGTATATCATGCCAACGGGGATTTGCATGGGCGTATAAGCATAGTAATAAAATGCAGCGAGAGTACCAAATTGGTAAGCGCTAATATGTAAACTTTGCATTAAGTCGACTTGCATGACACTGGGAGAAACACGAAGAAAATAGTTATAACAGTAAAATAACATACCCAAACTACAAATGATCCATGGATGTAAAATATGACTGAAAAAACCTGTCTTGCTGGCCTGATTGTTTATTGTCATGTCTTATTTTCCTAAGAAAATATTGATAGATTAATAAAGGGGGAAATTTATAGCAGAAATAAGCGACTATTGCAATTTAAGATTCATCTGCCTGGCTCAAGTTGATGAAATGGGCCTATTTTGAGCGCATCGGCCCTTGAAAAAGATCAGTTTGTAGTGTGAATTTGTATTGACAGCGCCTGATTTTTTCATAGAATGCCCGTGAGTATCGGTTGATAAAAATCACATTAAAGAGAAGGCAGAGATGATCAGCGGGAAACCCACCTTATTTGCAAAACAGGATGCAAAACAAGATGAAGAAATGAAGCCGAGCTCGGAGTCTGTCTACCCAGTGTATCAAGCTGTTAAAGCCGAAAATGTCTATGAGTCAGAGGGTGGCTATTCCGATGACTTCTGTCAGCGACACATAGATACTTTTCCCATCCCCTTAAAGCGCGTTTCTCAACATGCCTATGATCATGAGGTGAAAAGAGGTGGTGGTACGGGGGAAGTGATCGCTACGTGTGCACCCGGTGTTTTGCTGATAGAGAGCAAGAGGGGTTTCCACCTCGAACTCATGCATCGTCAGGTGGATCGAGAACCTGCTCAATCTGCACTGAAACGAGATACGCTTTACATTAATCAGGTGAATAATCAATTAGTAGCCTATTGTTCTTACCAGAAAATGCTTTCTTTGAGAGCCTCTATTAAGAAAATTTCATTGGATTCATTGAATGAAGATATGGCAGTAGGTATCAAAAAAGCATTATATAGCGAAAACGATTGCTTAGATGCGCAACAATTACAGGCTATATTCGATATTACAAAACAGTCGGATTGTCCTCCGTATCAAAAAACCTATACTCTTCAGAGGTGGTTTTACAAGCTTTTTCTACCTACAAAGGAGTCCCCCGATGTGGAGTATGAATATGGCTGCACTATGCAGTTTGTTACCCTCTTAAAAGAGGAAAATGGAGCTAGTCGCCCCTGAAAAACCCCGCCGACAGCTTAAAAAACAGAAGCAAATAAAATATTTCCTGCTAAAATTCTGCAAGTTTTTCAAATAACGATAGGGA
>JAKBCU010000087.1 GCA_021807565.1 Pseudomonadota bacterium
AAGAAAAATTGAGATGGACAATTCATGATGTGGCAGAAGGCGCGCCATCGCTCGTCTATCGCGACAGCCAATTCGCCGATCCAGTCATCCGAAAAGATTTGGAGCACTTGACCGCGATTTTGTCTCAAGACCAACCAGAAACCAATCCGCGGGTTATTGCATCAACGGCCGTGGCTTATGCTAGTGCTAAGCTTTCAGAACGGGAAGCGGCTTTTGAACACAAATTCTTATTGCGAGAGGCCATGGTATTTGCCATGGGCAAAGTGAAAATGCCTGATATTGAACGCGCCATTGCAGATAAAGCGGCCAATGGTGATTTAATCCATGCTAAGACGTTCTGGATTTCAAAAGAGTCGCTTCTCTTAGAAAATAAGATTATTAAAAATAATGTGGAAGGGCAGGGGAGTGTGATGCCCATTGCCACAAATACGCGCTTGTTGTCTTTACCGCAAACGCTGACCCAAGGCCAAAAAGATGCGGTAACCCTCGCTTTAACCACCCGAGATAGGTTTACTACAGTACAGGGATTAGCGGGGACCGGAAAAACGACCATGATGTGCGAGTTACAGCGCATTGCAAAAGAAGAAGGCTACTCAGTCCTAGGATTAGCACCCATGCATAGCTCAAAAGATGAGTTAATTGCAAGTGGTATCGAGTCAATCACCATTGCCCGATTTTTAAGCCGTGACACGGCGTACCCCGAGAAAACACTTTTCATCGTCGATGAATCATCCATGATAGGAAACAAAAATTATTTAGCGCTTCAAGATAAAATGATAGGCTTAAAATCGCGCATGGTATTTGCCGGCGACATCACGCAATTGCAATCCCCCTCCAGCGGTATTCCGCATGAATTAACCGTTAAAACAGAAACACAAAAAACAGCCTACATGGAAGAAATCATGAGGCAAAACCCAAATCCCATTCTAAAAAAAGCGGTGATTCATGCTTCTAATCGTGAAATAAAAGAATCGTTTGCAGTCCTTTCAACAATCAATCCAGAGCACTATGTGAAGCGTGTTGCAACAGCGACCCCATTACTTAAGCGCTCTGTTGTGACCATTAATTGCCGTGATGAAAAAACCAAAGAAATGGATTACAGCCGTATATATCGCGCCATTGCAAACGATTATTTAACACGTATTCCTGAGCATCAAAAAAATACGTTGGTGATAGCACATGCCCATGAAGACCGAGCTGAAATCAATGCTCTGATTAGAAAAGGATTGCAGGAACAGGGGAAATTAAGCACGGAGGAGTTCGTCACAGAGAGGCTTGCTCAACGGTCCCTTGAATCAGCGGAATTGCTTTCTATTCTAACGTATAAAACAGGAGACGTGCTTCGATTTGATGCCGATTACTCTGTGGCCAAAAAAGGCGAGTATTTTACAGTCAATCATGTTGATAAAGAGCAAAGGCGCTTGCATTGCCTATCTCAAGAGGGCATTACATTTTCAATCAATCCCGCTGCTATTGCTGGAAAATCACGTCTTTCTGTATATCGCTCAGAAGAGGCACGACTTGCTGAGGGCGATACCATTCGTTTGCGTTTAACAGACAATGCTCGTGGGCGAGTGGCAAATAAAGAATATACAATAAGAGGTGTGACGAAAGAGACCGCCTTACTTCAGAATGATGAAGGTAGTTTGGAGCTTAAACTCAATCATAAATTGGACGCTCACTGGGATTACTCCTATACGACGACGGCATTTGGGGCGGAAGGTTTGACCTCAAAATTTGTGCTAGCTTTAGAGCTTGCCAAACGACAAAAGGCAACAACTCATCGTTCACATGAAATTGATGTCACACGAGCTAAAGAACAGGTAACTATTTACACAGAGGACGAAGGCGCGTTAGTTGAACGTTTTGCAAAGCTTGACGGGGATAAAACATCCGCTTACCAAATGAATGAATTGGTAAACGGCACTAAAAAAATAAGCTCATCTGAAATCGCAAGTAAAAATCCAACCGTTAAAATGGGAAATACCCCAAATCAAATCAACAAACAACACACGTTGTCACCAGAAGAAGTTAATCAGGCGTTGTTACCGCAAATGGATATCTTATGCGAGAGGTTGCTGGGTAAGCCTAGTTCGTCTCATGGTGGTAGCCTTCGTTATGGGTCTAAAGGCAGTTTAAGTATCAATTTGAACAATGGTCTGTGGTATAACTTTGAAACGGGGGAAAAGGGGAATGCGCTGCATTTAATTGCCACTGAAATGGGATTTAGTGATTTTAAAGACACGATCGCTTATGCCAAAGATTTTATGAACTATCGAGATGACAAGGTCATATCTTCAACATCCTCCTCAAAAACGAGAGCAAATACCCCGACAAAAGACAGTCCAAATAAACAGGCCTATGCATTAAAGCTTTATGCTGGAAGTCGCCCTATTACCGGCACACTTGCGGAAAGATACTTAAAAGAGCACCGTGGGCTTATGCAATATAAAGACGCAAATCTTCGATTTATTCCAGCGATTTCCACGCTTCATGGTCATAAAAAAACAACCGTTCCGGCCATGTTGAGTATTGCATTTGATAAACAAGGCGATCTGAATCATCTACAGGTCATACGTCTTGATCCACTAACAGGTGATAAAGATCGAAAGTCTAAAATTATTAAACAAACTTATGGTGCCATGAAGGGGCGCGTTGTTGAATTAAATAAAGCATCAGTCAGTGATACAACCTATTTGGCAGAAGGTATTGAAACAGGTTTGAGTATCCTCGACGGTGATAAAAACGCCAGAGTGATGGCTGTATTAAGCAAAAGTAATTTTTTAAATGTCGATCTGACCCAACTGACCAACAACGTCGTATTGGCATTAGACAATGATGGTGATAAAACGTTTAAGGATGAAATTATTCAAAAAGCAGTCCAACGTTTAATGAATGCTGGGAAGACGGTCTCGGTGGTGATGCCAGAAAACGAGGGGCTGGATTTTAATGATGTATTGAAGCAAGAGGGTTCAACCGGATTAAAAAATCAGATCAGTAGGCCGATTGATTTAAAGACTCTTTTAAATCGTGAGAATGCTCAACGTAATATACTTGGGAATCAAACCATAATAGGGGTAAATAAGCCGCTGAATTCTAAAACGTATGCCGAATCTAATAAGCCCCATCAAGTCACACTCGATGGACAAATGATTCATCGACCTATTTTGATGAATGATAACAAACAAAAGACAATGGAAATGGAACGTTAGTGGGGATACTCAAAGATAGGTGCGTAAAACAAGGCTTGTTAATTATGTGCTCATCTATACAGGCTAGGCTATTCTCGAAATCCCTAATCAGCTTTATCCGCTAAGTAATTATGATGACATATTTGCCATGACTAATTTGTCATAATTAGTCAGTCTTTCTTATACTGTACGTATAACATGATTAAG
>JAKBCU010000040.1 GCA_021807565.1 Pseudomonadota bacterium
GGATTTTATATTGAAAGGACGTTTGCAGGCACTGTCTGTCGTATTTGTTTGTGCATTTATACCCATTGTCAGTAGTCTTTGTATTATTATGACGGCATTTGTGACGTTACGAAAAGGCATTTTTGAAGGGGCATTGATTACGTGTGTGGCTGTGGCTCCCTATGTGATATCCTATGTCGCCGTACCTGCTCCAAGCCATACATTGTTGCCTGCGTCTGTTCTGCTTGCGGTGTTATTAACAAGCAGTGTGTTAGTGTGGGCATTTGCCCTGTTTTTGCGACGTTTTACTAGCTGGAGTATTACGATTGAACTTGCTGGTTTGATTGGCATCGTGCTTGTCATGGCGGTGCACCTGGTTCAACCGGATGTACAAGATTGGTGGGCCAGCCACATTGGAGACTATTTAAAACAGGTGTCAGCTGCCGGAGAACATGCCGGTCGAGTCAAAGCTGTTCCCCAGCAGGTGCAGGCTCAAGTGGTTGAACGTACGAAACAATATGCAACTGGTTTGATGGCTGTTTCAATCTTGTTTAATGCCTTATTGCAGTTAGTATTGGCTAGATGGTGGCAAGCGAAACTATATAATCCGGGTGGTTTACGCAGAGAGCTTTATCAAATTCGATTGAGCTATGTATCGGTGGTTATATTTTTAATGGGAGCCGTAGGGTCTTATGTTGGAAACCTGTTTGCATTAGATATATTGCCAGTGTTGTATGCTATGTTTGCGATGGCTGGGTTAAGTTTGGCGCATTATCTAGCTTCTTTGACTAAGTTAAGCTGGTTAGTTTTGTCAATAGTTTATGGGGTTATGATTGTCATGTTTCCTGAAGGTGTTGAGCTGATAGCAATCATAGGATTATTTGATACATTACTTGATTTTCGAGCACGTTTCGCTCGTGTCATTTGAGTAAATAGAGAGAGGGGATTAACGTGGAAGTCATTTTGCTTGAAAAAGTGCGTAATTTAGGGTCATTGGGTGAAAGAGTGAAAGTAAAGTCCGGCTATGGGCGTAATTTCTTGATTCCCCAACGAAAAGCAGTGTATGCAACAGCTCACAATATTGCAAAATTCGAGGCGCGTCGTGCTGAACTAGAAAAAGCAGCTGCCGAAGTATTAGTCGCTGCCCAAGAAAGACAAGCTAGATTAACTCGTCTAGGCATCATTAAAATTTTGGCTAAAGCGGGCGATGAAGGTAAGTTATTTGGCTCAATTGGTACACGAGATATTGCAGAGGCTATTGTCAACGCAGGTGTTGAAATACAAAAAAGTGAAATTCATTTGCCTATGGGCGTGCTAAGACAGGTGGGTGAATACGAGATCGAAATTGAGTTGCATAGCGACTTATTGACTGTGATCAAAGTGCATATTATTTCAGAAGCCTAATGTTTACTATCCTGATGCCGCGCTGTTTCTAGCGCGGCTTTGTTTGTCGCTTAGCATTTTTTGACCCATTCAACATCCAGATTATCTTGGACATTCGTGATCGATAATGAGAAAATTTACCTCAATTAAGTTAGTTAAATATCGATCGATATGGATAATATGGGAACACAATCCTCGACTCAGCAGAATAAATCAAGACCTCGAGACAATGGTATAGCTAAAGTACCACCTCATTCGATTGAAGCCGAACAATCCGTGCTTGGCGGCCTGATGTTGGATAATCGAGCCTGGGATTTAGTGGCTGACCGACTGCATGAAGGCGATTTTTATCGACATGACCATCGTCTTATCTTTCGCACTATGGCCAAACTGGGAGAGCAAACTAAACCCCTCGACGTATTGACAGTGTCCGACGCATTGCGGGAGATGCATGAGCTCGATAATGCGGGTGGTGAAGTTTACTTATTTGAATTAGCGAATAATACACCCAGTGTTGCTAATATTGCTGCCTATGCCGATATTGTGCGCGAGCGTTCTATCCTGAGACGATTGATTGCAGCAGCGACCGATATTGCCGGTCATGCATTCAATCCACAAGGTCGAAGCACCCTTGAATTATTAGATGAAGCCGAACGACAAGTATTTGCTATCAGTGAACAAGGGGCAAAAGTAGGCGGCCCTGTTAATGTAAAAGAATTCCTTGCG
The DNA here is from genome assembly GCA_021807565.1 of Pseudomonadota bacterium. Lineage (GTDB taxonomy): Bacteria > Pseudomonadota > Gammaproteobacteria > DSM-16500 > DSM-16500 > JAKBCU01. Next base: position 2,089 of record JAKBCU010000040.1, read on the forward strand.
AAAACGATGGATAGAATCGACGCATTATTTCATTCTGATGATCCTATCACGGGCGTACCTACGGGATATCATGATTTCGATGAGATGACCTCTGGCTTACAAGATGCCGATTTAATTATCGTGGCTGGCCGTCCTTCTATGGGTAAAACAACGTTTGCAATGAACATTGCCGAGCACGTTGCCATTAAAAGTAAATTGCCTGTGCTTATTTTTAGCATGGAAATGCCAGGTGAAGCCATTGTGATGCGTTTGTTATCGTCACTTTGTTCCATTGATCAAACACGTATTCGTAGCGGTAAACTCGAAGAGGAAGATTGGCCACGCATTAGTTCAACGGTCAGCATGTTATCCGATGCACCGCTTTTTATTGATGATGCTGCTGCATTAAGTCCCGTCGAATTACGAGCACGCGCTAGACGGTTAACCAAAGAACAAGGTCAGCTCGGTTTAATTGTCATTGATTATTTGCAATTGATGCAGGTGCCAGGATTTAATGAGAATCGCACAGCAGAAATTTCAGAAATTTCTCGTTCACTGAAGGCATTAGCAAAAGAATTAAATGTACCTGTCATGGCTTTATCCCAGTTGAATCGCAGTTTAGAACAACGTGCAGACAAGAGACCTGTTATGTCAGATTTGCGTGAATCGGGTGCCATCGAACAAGATGCTGACTTAATTGTTTTTATTTATCGTGACGAAGTCTATAACGAAAATAGTCCCGACAAAGGAACGGCTGAAATTATCATTGCCAAGCAACGTAATGGACCTATTGGTAAAGTGCGATTGACGTTCTTGGGTCAATACACTTCTTTTGAGAACTTCACACGTACACCGTATTGATTGAGATAGTTAACACCTATGGGCCGCCCAACATCGATTACCATTGATTTAGCCGCATTAGAACATAACTTTAACCAGGTGAAGCGGTGTGCACCCCATTCAGCGGTGATTGCCATGGTGAAATCTAACGGTTATGGGCATGGTATTAGACGGGCGGGTTTAGCTTTGTCCGCAGCCGATGCATTAGGGGTGGCATGCATTGAGGAGGGGTTGCTCCTACGCGAAGCGGGAGTGACTATTCCTGTCGTGTTGATGGAAGGATTGTTTAAGGCAGATGAGTTATTACAAGCGTCGGCGTATGATTTTACCCTGATCGTTCATCATGCAGCACAAGTGGAAATGTTGGAGCGGCATGCTCATTTGCCGCCGCTGACTATTTGGTTGAAAATTGATACAGGTATGCATCGATTAGGATTTCAGCCGGAAGAGGCACGCTATTATTTTCAACGCTTATTGGGTTGCGAGTCAGTTAAAAAACCCATCGGCCTCATGACGCATTTTGCAGAATCCGAAGCAGTGGATCGTCATTTCACGCATCAGCAAATTGACCTATTTAATCGCTCGACGCTGGGTTTGCCTGGCCCGCGCAGTTTGGCAAATTCCGGGGCTATTTTGGCTTGGCCCGAGACGCACGCTGACTGGGTTCGACCCGGCATCATGTTGTATGGCGCATCTCCTTTTTCAAATAGCCATGGAAAGGATTATCAATTAAAACCCGTTATGACATTACGTTCAGAACTAATTGCAATGCATGATGTACGCGAGGGCGAACGTATTGGTTACGGCGGTACATGGGCGGTGGCGACAGCATCGACACGCATCGGAATTGTGGGTATTGGTTATGGAGATGGCTATCCCAGACATGCTAAAAATGGCACACCTGTTTTAGTCAAAGGAAAACGATGCGATCTGGTTGGGCGTGTGTCTATGGATATGATTGCCGTTGACTTGCAACATCAACCTGAGGCCGTACTGGGTGATCCAGTGATTTTGTGGGGACAGGGATTACCCGTTGAAGAAATAGCGCGTTATAGCGACACATCAGGATATGAATTATTGACGCGCATCACGCAGCGTGTGCATGTCCAAGTGATTATTTAACGGGGTTCTTAAATGCGAATTCAGAGCTGAAAATGAATTTTCTAGTCAAGGCATGTCATTTTCATACTCCCTCGTGTCATTCCCGCGAAGGAGGGAATGATAGCTGAGAAACTCCGCACTCGGGTTATCTTAGATTGATCAAGCAAGATCTTGTACACATCCCGCTTATTCAGAGGGCAATGATCTCTATTCTGACAATTTTTTTAAACCTGTTAATGACTGTTGTTAAGAATACATTCTGTAGCACTGGACATCTGCTGTAATACAATCCATAATTTGCCACTTTTCTTCATGCTCGAGTGGGGGAGACCCAGGGGAAAATGACAATCAATACGATAGTTGAGCTTCGTGGCGTATCGAAATCAATTCATGATCATCAGATCTTGTATGATATTCATCTTGAAGTTCAAAACGGTGAGTTTTTGACACTTCTTGGGCCTTCTGGGTGCGGCAAGACAACGCTGTTGCGCCTCATTTCAGGCTTTGAAAATCCAACGACGGGTACTATTTTTATTAATGGGAAAAGTGTGGATGGCCTTCCTCCTCATTTGCGGCATGTTCACACTGTCTTTCAAAGTTATGCGCTCTTTCCCCACATGACGGTGCTTGAAAATGTAGCCTTTGGTTTGCGTTGTCAACACATTTCCAAACAGGAAATAGATCAGCGGGTTACGGATGTACTGAAGATAGTCAAGTTAGAAAAATATATTCAACGAAAGCCCGAACAATTAAGTGGCGGCCAACAACAGCGTGTGGCCATAGCAAGAGCGGTCGTCAATCGACCTTTAGTCTTATTGCTGGATGAACCACTAAGCTCGCTGGATTATCGTTTGCGAAAAACCATGCAAATAGAATTAAAACAGTTACAACGAACACTGGGTATTACCTTCATCTTTGTGACCCATGATCAGGAAGAAGCGCTCTCCATGTCTGATCGCGTAGTGATCATGCATGAGGGCGGGATAGAGCAAATCGGTACACCAAGACAAGTCTATGAAAAACCTCAAAATCTGACCGTGGCTAAATTTATTGGCGAAGTCAATATTTTTGATTGCGATATTTTAAGTATCGATGGTCAACACATCACCGTGAGCATTCAGGGAAAAAAACGCATCGCAAAAAGCACGCATCCCTTTGCAGCGGGCCAAAGAGCCCATCTTCTCGTCCGCCCCGAAGATTTACGTGTCTGGGGACAATCTGAAGTACAAGATAGCAGCGATATGTTTCCTGGCGTTGTAGAAGAAGTCATTTACAAGGGCACTACAGTGGATCTCATGGTGAGATTATCAAACAATCAGTTGGTTGCAGCGACGGAATTTTTTGACGAAGATGACGATCGTCTCGAGTATACGATCGGCGAACAAGTGTGGGCGACTTGGCTGTCTGGTTGGGAGGTTATCTTGCCCTATGAAGCATAACAGTGGATTCAAACAACTTTCTCTCAGCATTATTTGGATTTGGTTGCTTCTCTTTGCCTTGTTGCCTTTTGCATTAGTGACCATAGCGAGTTTTTTAAGCCACAGTGATACCCGCCTCATTGAACCTCCTTTTACTTGGATCAATTACACCCAGCTCAACAATATTTTGTATCTTAGGATTTTTAAGGAATCGTTTTATATAGCGGGCACATGTACCGTCATCTGTCTTTTAGTCGGCTACCCCTTTGCTTATGCCATTGCACACTTAAACGATAAGATCAAAGGCGTCTTTATTCTGTTGATCATTATTCCTTTTTGGACGAGCTCACTCATTCGCAGTTATTCTTTGATCACCATTTTAAAACCCAAAGGTATCATTAACTCTACTTTGATATGGTTAGGTTTCATTGACAAACCCCTGGCGTTGCTATTCACCAATACCGCTGTGATGATTGGTCTGGTCTATAATTTACTGCCTTTTATGGTATTGCCATTATTAACGAATATTGAACGTCTTGATAATCGATTAATTGATGCGGCACGTGACTTAGGCGCAAATCGCTTCACGACGTTTAGACGCATTATTTTACCACTGACACTGCCGGGTATTTTGTCAGGCTGTATTTTAGTTTTTTTACCTGCGATGACTATTTTTTATATTCCTGATTTATTGGGCGGTTCTAAATCCATTCTGCTGGGCAATTTGATTCAAAATCAATTTTTGATTGCTCAAAACTGGCCTCTAGGTTCTGCTATTAGCATTGTCTTTACCGTATTACTTGCCATTTTACTCGTTATCTATTGGCGCAGTATGCGTGATAAAACGCATCAGGATTTGTTATGAACAAAATTCCAGTCGCCTCTTATCTGGCTAGCATTTATTTATTTTTCTATCTTCCCATTGTGGTACTGATCATTTATTCATTCAATAGCGCACAATACTCTCTCATGTGGCATGGCTTTTCGTTACGATGGTATCATGAACTCTTTGCTGATACCGATTTATGGATTGCTGCACTGCACTCTTTAGTGCTCGGTGTGATAGCGGCGACAATTGCCATGTGTATTGGTTCTCTTGCCGCCATTAGTTTATATCGCTACCAATTCTCAGGGCGAAAACTGCTATATGGTTTAGTTTTTATATTAATCTTATCACCGGATATTGTGATGGGTATTTCCCTCTTAATCTTATTCAGTTTGATTAAATTACCATTAGGTTTTACTAGTCTTCTGCTGGCACATACTACCTTCTGTATCCCTTTCGTCGTTGTCACGGTATACAGTCGGATCATCAGCTTTGATAATTATATATTTGAAGCGGCAAAAGATTTAGGTGCAACCGATACAGTCATATTCACTCAAATCATACTCCCTTTGTTATGGCCTGCTTTATTAGCAGGCTGGTTGTTAAGCTTCACCCTGTCTTTAGACGATGTCATTATCAGCTATTTTGTAGCGGGCCCTGACTTTGAAATTCTTCCTTTAAAAATTTATTCTATGGTGCGATTAGGTGTCAAGCCAGAAATTAATGCGCTGTGTTCTGTCACATTTGCCCTAACGTTGTTACTTATTCTTTTGTCTCAGCTCGCATTAAGGAAGAAACCATGATCCGGTTAACGTATTCCTTGCAACGCGCTTTAAAAGCATGTGCCTGTTTTTGCGTTATGGGTTTTGCTGCCTCTGCTTATAGTGATGAAAATAAGTTGAACGTGTACACTTGGTCGGGCGTCATTCCTAACTTCGTTATCCAGCAATTTGAAAAAGAAACGGGGATCAAAGTTAATTTCTCTACTTACAATAGCAATGAAATCATGTATGCCAAATTGCGTGCAAATAAAGCGGCTGGGTACGATGTGATTGAACCTTCCAGTTATTACATTGACCGGATGCGTCGACAAGGTTTGCTAGAGCAGATCGATAAAACAAAACTTTCTCACTTCAATAATCTCAATCCCGATCTTTTAAATCGATCCTACGATCCCCGAAATGAGTATAGCATCCCTTTCATCTGGGGTGTGACGGGGATTTTTGTTAGCAAACCCGAGACTCGCGTTACAAAATGGTCTGATTTATGGAATAAAAAATATGCCGGTCAATTAATGCTATTAGATGATGCGCGTGAAGTCTTCTCTATGGCATTACGGGTATTGGGTTATTCTATTAATGACAATGATCCAACCCATATTGAACAAGCCTATTTTAAATTAAAAGAGCTTATGCCTAACGTTAAATTATTTAATAGTGATGCTGTCATCACGATCATGGTCGATGAAGATGCAACGATTGGCATGGCATGGAATGGTGATCTCTATAAAGCACAAAAAGAAAATCCTAATTTAGCATTTATTTTCCCAGACGATGGATTTGTCATTTGGGTGGATAATTTTGCCATACCGAAGAATGCGCCTCACCGTGACAATGCCTATAAATTTTTAAACTTTATGATGCGTCCCGACATTGCGAAAGAGATTAGTTTAAATAATAATTACCCAACGGCCAATCTGGCGGCCAAACGGCTTTTACCTGATTCGATACAAAACAACGCCACGATTTATCCCTCACAAGCTGTGTTACGTCGTGGCAAATTTCAAACAGATATTTCAGATCATGCCATTGAATTGTACGAAGCCTATTGGGAAAAACTCAAAATGGAAGGCTAAAGACTGTTTTTTGCTTATTGTTAATTTTTTCTTAAGCTTGAGACGATAGGATAGACCCATCTTGTTTCAGGATCAAACCGTTCATCCATTAAACAGGGAGCATTTACCATGCAGGATCGCTTTCCATCATCTGAGCAAAAAAATTCTTCCCAAGAAGGCATGCAGAAGTCTTTTCAATCTTTTTATGTGCCTGAGCAAAAAAACGTTTCTCAAGACAGTCATATTTGGGTTGATATTGCTTTAGTCCTTGACACAACCGGTTCCATGGATTCTGTGCTAAGATCCGCCAAAGATGAAATGCTTAACATCGTGAATCATGCTAAAAGCAAACACCCGAATGCTATGATACGCGTTGCGGTTATTCACTATAATGATTATGATTTTTTGCCGCAACTCAAAAACAATATGGCAAATCAGTTAATCGAAGAGAACAGCCCTGTATCTGCTGTATTTGAATTCAATTCCGATATACAACAAGTGACCCAGTTTATTTCTACATTAAAAAGCACTCGAGACTATGGCGATGATACGCCTGAAGCACTCGAACTTGCTTTGCGTAAAATCAGCCGCCTGAACTGGCGTGTGCCCACGAGCCCTCATATTCAACTCACTAAACTAGCCTTTATCGTAACAGACGCACCGCCTCATGGGCTGAAAAAAAAGGAGGATGTATATCCTGAGCCCTATCAAAATCCTGCACAGTTATTTTGGGAAGCTGAAATAAAGACACTCGCTGAGATGGGCATTAAAATTCACACCTTATATGCCCAACATGTCTACTGTCGAGACAATCCAGATGCCCTTTACGTTTGCAAAACCATTGCCGCCAGAACTCGAGGAATGTTTTGTGAATTAAATAGCGACAACCAACAACAATTTCATGATGAAATATTCAACCAAGTGAATGCAGGAGTATTTGAAACCGCACGTTTATTTGCTGCGCTGATGGAAACTCTAAAAGAGTCCAACGCCACGCCTATTTCTACCACCGTACCAACGGCTTGTCCATTGACTATCGAAACTGAAAAATCTGACGATGAGATGCAAGAAGAGACTCCCGATGTGGATTCAACAGATCACGATACTCTAACTGCACCGTCTATCAGGCCGTCTGCATTTTCACTGTTTGCCAACCATAACCCATCGACATTTAGCGATGCTCCACCTGCATTAAAACCCACCATGACCATCTGGAATGTCAACAAAAATAACCCATAGACCCTGCGGACGGAACCCCTCCGCAGGACTGATTTTTTGATCTTCTGTCATTCTTCTTTTTGTCCTCAAAATCTATCAAATCAACTATAGACATTCCCTGATATTAACACCATAATCGATATCTCGATTGATATACAAATAGAGACAAATGGACGAACCACTCAGACAAAAGCCTAACGCTTTTACCCGCGTGATTCAAAGCAATGAGGTGACTCCTCTTGCTTTGCGAGGCGTATCATCATCAGAAAAACCAAGCTGTTCAGAGAAAGAGACAAGATATATTTTCTGCCGCAAGCTCCTACTCTATAGCCAATGTCACTCCCTTATTATGTTAAAGGATAGGTCATGCCCGAGCTCTTGCGCTGCTTGCTAATTGCCCTGTTACTTTCACTCGCTACAGCAAACGGTGCGTCTCGCCAAGTAGTCAATGTACTCACTTGGTCATCAGAAATTCCAAGTGCCGTTATTGCACAATTTGAACGTGAAACGGGTATCAAAGTAAACTGCTCTACCTTTGATAGCAATGAAATTATGTATGCAAAATTGCGTGCCGCCAAAAATATCAACTATGATTTGATTGAGCCATCCAGTTATTATATTGACCGACTGCGCCGTCAAAATAGACTAGAAAAACTCGATAAATCAAGATTACCCGGGTTTAAAAACATAGATCCTGCTTTTTTAAACTTAGCCTATGATCCACACAGTCATTTTAGTGTCCCCTTTATTTGGGGAATCACGGGTATTTTTATCAATCGAAACTACCCGTTTTCACCCGCTGTCATGCGTTGGTCTGATTTATTAAATAAAAAACTTGCCAATCAACTCATGCTGCTAGATGACCCTCGCGAAGCTTTTTCGATTGCTTTGTTAATGCTAGGGTATTCCATCAATGACACGAATCCAGTGCACATTAAAGCAGCTTATCTAAAATTGAAAGAACTCATGCCCAATATCCGCCTATTTAATACCGATGCTGTTATTTCCATTCTCATCGATGAAGATGCCATGCTAGGTACTGCCTGGAATGGTGATTTATTTAAAGCAACTCAAGAAAACCATAATCTGGCGTTTATTTTTCCCACAGATGGATTTGAAATTTGGATCGATAATTTTGCCATTCCTAAAGGGGCACCGCATCTGGATAATGCGTATTTATTTCTCGATTTTTTAATGCGCCCTGATATTGCAAAAGCAGTCAGCTTAAATATTAATTATTCAACGGCCAACTTGGCGGCAAAAAATTTAATGCCGCCTGAGATCAAACATAATCCCACCTTGTATCCTTCACAGGATATATTGAGTCGCGGAGAGATTGAAACGGATATTGGTGATGATACGTTCACCTTATATGAAAAATACTGGGAACAGCTCAAAATGGGCGCCTAAACACACCACCGCTTTACCCTGCATTCGTATTCACTTTCATCATGACATAAGGATTATAGGCTTCCGCTTTGAATCCATATTTCTGGTACAAACCATGTGCATCTTCTGTCATCAAGAACCAACGAAAAATCCCTTTCAGTTTTGTGTGATTTAATATGTATTGCATTAACTGTTTACCCACTCCTTTTCCGCGATGTGCCTCATCAATAAAAACATCCCACAATGAGGCAAACTCAGAATAATCTGTAATCACACGGGAAAACCCAACTTGTTTTCCCTCAAAAAATACTGCAAAACAAACGGAATGTTCAATGACCAAGGGAAATCGCTCTGCAGGTAACCCAGTTGAATAGCGAGACGGCAAACAAAGTAGGTTATAAGCATAGTTCAAATCCAACTTTTTTTTGTCTGCTGATAATGTATAATCTCCCCACTGCAAATCGGGGTAAGGTTTATAATTTGCCATAATTGCCTCGTTGATCTAAGACTTCTTAGTGTAACGAGACTGGCGCAAGAAGCACAGCCCTAATTATCCTAACTTCGGCAGTTAAAACCGACTATCCAAATGATCGGCCTCAGGATAGAATAACCACTTATTTGTTTACGGGAGCATCCTTAGATGATGAAAAGAACATTCATAGCATTCATATCCATCTTGGTCGGTATCAGCTTAGCAAGCTGCTCTAACATGTCAAAGCAAGACATAGGCACTGTATCAGGAGGCGTCATCGGTGGACTCGTGGGCAGTCAATTTGGAGGCGGTAGTGGCAAATTAGTCGCGGTCGGCGTAGGCGCATTAGCGGGTGCCTTAATTGGCGGAGCAATTGGTAAAAATATGGACGACACCGATAGGCTCAAAATGACACAAGCGTTAGAAACCAACAAGCTCAATCAACCTGCTTACTGGCAAAACCAAAAAAGTGGCTCGAGTTACACCGTCACACCCACCAAAAATGTGACAGTGGATGGTAACCCGTACTGCCGAGAATATACTACAACCGCTATCATTGCTGGCAAAAAACAACAAATGTATGGAACTGCTTGTCGCAAACCGGACGGCACTTGGGAAATGGCTGCATCCTAATCTATACTCCAAGGAATTGACACATGCAACAAGTTGGTTTTATCGGCTTAGGCATTATGGGTAAACCGATGGCGATGAATTTACTTCATGCCGGTTATCCACTTCATGTTTATACGAGACAAGAAAAAACAGAACAACTATTCCGTGAAGCAGGCGCAACAATCTATGCTTCTCCAAAAGAATTAGCCTCTCATGTAGACATCATTATTACTATCGTACCCGCCACAACCGATGTAGAAGATATTTTACTTGGAAAAAATGGGATTATTCATACAGCAAAGCCGGGCACTATCGTGATTGATATGAGCACGATTTCAGCCGCTTCAACCAAGCGTATGGCTGAACGGCTCAAACAAAAACACATCGACATGCTGGATGCGCCTGTCTCTGGCGGAGAAAAAGGTGCCATCGACGGCAGCTTATCCATTATGGTTGGCGGCGATGAAACCGTGCTCAAAACAGTTCAGCCCGTGTTTAACGTCTTAGGTAAACGCGTCGTACACATCGGCAATAGTGGCGCAGGACAAACCGCTAAAGCTTGCAATCAAATTATTATTGCTGAAACCATTATTGCTATTAGTGAAGCGATTCTTTTAGCAAAAGCGGCGGGTGTTGATCCTGCCAAAGTGCGTGAAGCGCTTTTAGGCGGGTATGCTGCTAGCCGTGTGTTAGAAGTTCATGGGCAACGCATTTTAGATCATGATTACCAGCCAGGATTTAAAGCCAGCTTGCATCGTAAAGATTTACATTTAGCCATAGAACAAGCGCACATGCTGAAACTTGATTTACCCGCTGCAACTCATGCAATGCATTGCTTAGATCGATTAGTCTTAAAAGGTCATGGAGAACTGGATTCAGCGGCAATGCATTTATTAACTGAGAACCCTTCAGAGTGAGTAAGACGAAAGTCACTCATGCATGTCAGCTTTGTGGCGCCCAATTTCCCAAATGGTCAGGGCAATGTTCGGCGTGCGGCGAGTGGAATAGTTTAGTTGAAGAAGTCATTCAATCTGCTGCTAGTGCGCGCTACCAAGGTTATGCGGCCGGTGATCCTAAAATGACTCGCATGGCCAGCATCGCCCTAGAAGCAGATGCTACCCGTTTGGCCACGGGTTTAAAAGAATTGGATCGCGTATTAGGTGGTGGATTGGTGATTGGCTCCGTCGTACTCATTGGCGGCGATCCAGGTATTGGTAAATCGACCGTATTATTACAAACCCTTTGTCATCTCAGCCAATCCGTCAATGTGCTATACGTAACAGGTGAGGAATCACTACAACAAGTCACCCTTCGCGCTAGACGACTCGGTTTGCCAGAAGAACATCTTTTATTGCTCGCTGATACAGATGTCGAACGTATTTTAAAACTTGCCCAAACAGAACGACCGAAAGTACTGGTAGTAGACTCCATTCAAACCATGCATACTGCATTATTGCAATCCGCACCCGGCGCTGTAGGGCAAGTCAGAGAAAGCGCTGCTCAACTAGTCAAATTTGCCAAACAAACACAGACCGCATTATTTTTAGTGGGACATGTCACGAAAGAAGGTACATTAGCAGGCCCTCGTGTATTGGAACATATGGTTGATACCGTTTTATATTTCGAAGGGGAACAAGATAGCCAATACCGATTGATTCGGGCAGTCAAAAATCGTTTTGGGGCAGTGAATGAACTGGGTATTTTTGCAATGACAGATAAAGGGTTGCGCGAAATCAGCAATCCTTCCGCCATATTTTTATCTCGCTATAAAGACCCCGTACCTGGCAGCGTCATTATGGCGGCAAAAGAAGGCACTCGACCTTTGTTAGTCGAAGTCCAAGCATTAGTTGATCGAAGTTATATGGCAAATCCTCGCCGAGTTTGCGTGGGCCTAGATTCACAGCGTTTATCCATGTTACTTGCTGTATTAAATCGACATGGTGGTATTGCAACCCATGATCAAGACGTATTTGTCAATGCGGTAGGAGGGGTTCGCCTTACGGAAACCGGCGCTGATTTAGCATTGCTGCTCGCCGTATTATCCAGTTTGCGTCATCGCCCCATGCCAACGACGATGATGACATTCGGTGAAGTAGGATTAGCCGGTGAAATTCGTCCTGTTCAAAGTGGACAAGAACGGCTACGTGAAGCCAGTAAACATGGTTTTAAAGTGGCGATTATTCCCCATGCCAATGCACCGAAACACCCCATAGGGGACATGACTATTTTACCAGCCGAGTCTTTACAACAAGCCATAGAGCATTTCACACAATGTGAAGAGAAAAGCACCACATATTAATCACTCTCTCCTGATCCACTAGGATACATGGGAGCAGAGGCCTCTAACGTATTTGCTGCATGAATACCTTCATGTCCCCCGTTTTGCTCAGCATTCAGTAAGGTGATCTCTTCCTTTTTTACCAGGATCTGGGCCGGACCTCAGTATTCGTTACGACCGAAATACGCAACAATATCTCGTACAAAAATCTAACCTACTGAAAAAAAGCAATAATATTTGTATATTATTTAAGCTTATTTTAATTTTTATGAAACATAATTAAACACAAACTTTCTTAAGGCTAAGATTTTGCAGGAGACATCAAAATGAGTATTACTAGCAGGCAATGGCAAGCAACTGCTGCGGAGCTCAAAAATGCTGAGCTAAAAGCTGCTTTGATTGAGGCGTTTAACAGGTTAATCTATGCCATAGAAAATCCTGATCTTGCTGCTCATGATTATAATGATTTTATACTCAAAACCAAACCGCATCAACTAGAAGCATTAAAAGACTATCTGGAAGCGCTGAAGACCTGTAAACGCGAATTCCGGATAAGCTCAATGCTATTTCTGTCATGCCAGCATGATTTTAGCTGGCATCCAGTGCCATATTAGATGAATCAATATCTAATTTTGGTTTTTTATCATGATGAGTAAAAGCTATT
>JAKBCU010000041.1 GCA_021807565.1 Pseudomonadota bacterium
GCTGGGTTTGTGCCGATTGGTAATGCAAGCTATCACTACTCGGGTACATTGAATGGAGAAAATGACACGATCAATAGTCTTTATATTAATAATAATATCTCATCTACATTTGTAGGATTATTTGGTGTTACAAGTAATACGGCCTTGATTAGTAATCTTGGATTAACAGCGGCAAATATTAATAATTCAGCAAGTAACGTTAATATGGGTATTTTAGTAGGACAAAACCTGGGGACGCTTAGCAATGACTATAGTACAGGGTCAATTTCAACCACAGCAACTGATGTTAGATTAGGCGGGTTAGTCGGATTAAATGGTGTGCCGAGTAGTTTAGGATCAGGTAGCATCAGCAACTCATACAGCAGTGCTTCTGTCACTGCTGCTTACTCTACAGATGGCTATATAGTGGCGGGTGGATTGGCAGCAGGTAATTATCCTGGAGCAACGACATCCCAATCTTTTACCTCAGGCCCTATTACCATTACCAGTAGTGGCAGCGGTGCTTTTATTTTATACGCAGGGGGGATGTTTGGAGAAAATCAAGCGTCAAGTGGCGTGACTAATAATTATAGCTTAAGCAGTATTAACATCACAGGAACATTGGGGGCAACGAACAACATTGGTGGGTTTGTAGGAAGCAATAATAATGTTTATAGCTCAGGTGTGATTAGCAATAGTTATAGCGCGGGAAATATTACAACAAGTGGCGGCACAGTGGGTGGGTTTGCAGGCGTTAACACGGCTAGTAGTGTCATCAGCAATAGTTTTTGGGACACGGCTACGTCTGGAGAAAATGCGGGTTATGGTAGTAACTCAGGCACCATTACGAATTTAACTGGTGGAACGCTGACGGGGAGCTCGGGGGCGAATTTATCTTTACAATCAACTTATAGCAGTTCTCCTTATTCTTGGGACTTCACTAACACCTGGGGTATCATCAACGGCAGTTCTTACCCTTATTTGAGAGCCATTTCAGGCGCTACTCCACGTGTTATTTCAGGTACATCGCCCGCCGCAGGCGGCAATGTCGTTAAGTTAGCCGTAGGGGGTTCTGTTGTGGATACCGCTTATGCAGGCGCTAATGGAGCCTTTTATTTCTTAGAAAAAGCAGGTGCGATTGCAGATAACGCTCCGATGCTAGTGTACTTAAATACAGGGGCGAGCGTGGGAAATGTGTTAGCCATCGCACCGACTAGTAGCGGCAGCCCAACCAACGGAAGTCAAGTGGGTTTATCACTTACCGCCAATACGTTGCAACTCGGCGGTACGGATTCAGAAGCTATTTCCAATACAAGCTTAGGGACTGCGTTAGGGAGTTTATCGAGTCCGTCTATCTTGTATTCTCTATCAGGTAATAATTTAACCTTAGGCAACGCCACCACACCGAGTGTGACATTAGCCAGTACATCAGGCACGACCTACACGATTAATGGTACGATTGCCTCCACAGCAGGTGGAACCGATGTCATGGATTTAGGCGGTCCAACGGTAATCAATACCACGGCGATCAACACCAGCGGAAGCCAAACCTATGGCGGCGCGGTGACGTTAGGTGCGACTACCGCGCTCACTGCCACGAACAGCCCAATCACGTTTGCTAGCACGATTAACGGCGCACAAGACTTAACGTTAAGCGCTGGGAGTGGAGACATCCATTTGAATGGTGTAGTGGGTGGTGGTACAGCATTAAGCAGCTTAACGATCGCCAGCGGTACGGGTACTACCCACATTGGGGGTGATATCACGACAACAGGTTCGCAAACCTATCAGACCGCATCCATTCTTAATGCGCCCATTACGTTAACGACAACGGATACGGGCGGGGGTGTGACCATCGCAGAAAATATGAATGCCGATGGGTATGGTCTAACCATTAATACCGCTGGCACGAGTACGATATCAGGCATCTTGAGTGGGACAGGCAGCACCTTGACGAAGCAAGGTACGGGCGTCTTAGCCTTATCCAATACAAACAGTTACACAGGTGCAACGGCAGTGGATGCGGGCACGTTGAGTGTACAACAAGCGGGTGGCTTAGGAAGCGGCACCGCCACAGTCAATAGCGGAGGGACATTATTGATTGATGCAGTTAACTTAACCCATGCGGTGACCTTAAATGGGGGTATCTTAGCCGGTCAAGGTGGTGCAACTCTGTCAGGAGCAGTGACATTAACAAACGGCTCATCCAGTATCATTCGTTCTAATGTCGATACCTTTAATGTAACAGGTGACACGAATGGCGCAGGAGCACTCACCACCGACGGTTCTGGCATACTGTATCTAACGGGTGGGTTAGGTAATCTGACCCCGCTAACCAGTGTGACGATGGGAGGAAATACCGTATTAGAGAGCTCTGTTGCTACAACGGGTAACCAACTCTATCATAATGCGATTGATTTAACGGCTAATAGAACATTCAATAGTACAAACGGTGATGTGACTTTCGATAACACGTTAAATGGAGGTTATAACTTAACAGTGGATGGTAATACAGTGACATTCGGCAGTGCAGTGGGCGATCAAACACCATTAAATAGTGTGACGGTCAATGCATTGTCTGGCGTACAAATGAATGGCGGTAGTATTAGTACGGTAGCCGATCAAACGTATGGCGCATTAGCGACATTGGGCGCAGACACGACATTAACGACACAAGGCGGTTATCACGATACTATTCAGATGAATTTAGTACCGGGCGTATTGGGTAATCACCATAACTTAACCATTCAATCCATTGCTCCAAATACATATGGTTTAAATTTAGGCGCAGTGAATGGGGTGAATGTATTGACGATTACGGGTAGGTATTTGCCGACACCCACACCACCCTCACCGACGCCAACCAATACGGCACTCTCTGTTGCGCCGATTGTTTTACAGGCTAGCTCAGAGAACGGAATTTCCTTGCCCATACTCAATTGGGAAGAAGGTACCGGGCAAGAGGGTGGCATGATCTCCGTGATCACGGTGCCCATCAGCACCCTGAGTAATACCAGGCTGATATTTAATGAAAGGCACTCTGTTTTCCCTCCGCAAAATGCAACACATCTCAGCAGTGAAGCGCAACCAAGACAAGGTGCAAATACCATGGCAATAGGACCAGCCGAGCAAATCGCCGAGCTGGGTTCTGATGATACTACCCTAGGTATGTTACTCACGATAGCCTACTTAGAAAATATAGGAAGTCAATCGAACCATCGTATGGTCAACGATTCGATTTATGGGGGCAATAACTCTATTAATAAGCCCGAAGGAATATTGAATCAATCGCTCCAATTTAATAGAAATTATCATAAGGAATATAAGAAGCAATTGCTAAAAGCGATGTTTTCTATGAACACCCATCAAGGTGGACAATAACAGCCATGGGTTATTTTCAAGAAGGGATGTTACTAAAACATAACAGCATTGTTAATTTTTTTGAAGCGCTAGATACCATACAACGCATTGTATTTGAAAGCTATTGGAATGCAGACTATCTCGATTCTTTGTACGATGCTGATTTATATCAAGCGCGTATGTATCTTTTTAGTCAAATGCAAGCAGTGAGACAGAATTCACCCGCTTTGGTGAGTGCATTTGTCACGCTTTATGAAATGATTTTTGCTTTAACGTATTTGAATAGACGAAGGAAAGATCATGCGCTTTTGGAAACGTGTCACAGTGAATTGATGCAGCTCTCTAATCAAATCTCATTAATCTTACAAGCATTAGCAAAAAACCAATTGGCCGAGGTAACCGCGTTTTCTGAATCCATCGAATCATTGGATAGCCTGTATCGTCACACATTACAGGTAGTGAGCGCCGATCCCCTCGTGATGTTATTTTTCATTCAGAATGTGTACTTGTTGCGAGATGCATTCGCTTCGTTGCCGGATCAGTTGATGGCGTGTTCGGTATCTCGATTTCGTTTTCGGTGTCCCGCGTGGGGAGTTCAGTTGGGAAGAAAAATGCTAGAACTGATTCACCATATCAAAAGAAATCCTTATCGTGATTTTCGTAAAGCCCTATTGCCGACGATGAACACGATGTATTCCTATTTTAATTCCATCTTACAAACTCTATTAAACGGCGCATCAACGGATCTTCAATCCGAGATGGAAAAAAAGTTAATGACATCACCAGGCTGGGTTTACAGCCAGGATTTTAATGCGAGACTGCAAGCAGGGCATCGATTTTTTTTAATGAGAGTCGAGCAATTGGCGGATAGTTTATTTTCGATAGACTATTTAGCGAAGCACGTAATAGATAAAAGAATGGTTGAGCCCATGTGCGAATCATTACAAACGTGTGTCGAGCGGATCAATACATTCTTTTTGGCAATTATCCGTGTGATGGATGGTAAAGCACTCATGGAAGGATTGGATTATGTTTCAAACGAAATGACGGTATTAGAAAATCAGTGTTGGGCAACTGTGCCGACTCAATTAGATCAGTTGCAATTCAGCACGGAAGCGATGGGGTTAGTAGAGTTTGTGTATCACGTAAAAGATGTCGGTCACATTTTATTGAATATCGCAGAAACATTACGATAAAAAAATCCCCGCGATGCGGGGATTGAGTCGATACAGTGAAACTCCTGTCATATTAAAAATGATAGGAGACACCGGCCATCAATGTATTGACGGAAGCGATCGAGGTTGAGAGTGTATTGTTATCAGCAAAAATATGGCTGTAGGAGACATCGACGCCAATGTGCTGGTTAATGTCATAACCCGCGCCTACTGCTAATTCGGGTTTGAGTTGTTTTTCGGTGTCTGTGTAGCTGTAATACCCAGCAACATTCACTTTATTTTCTTGCATGACATAGGCTGCACCTGCTTTACCCTGAACATAAAAACCGGTTGCTGCAGGGTTGAAATGGTATTTAGCGACGGCCAATAAATCCACATTGCTGCCAGTGTATCGATCAGCTAAATAAGAGTAGGTTTTATAGGTGTTGTCAGCATAGCTAGCATAGCCCATTTCTAAACCGTAGGTGAGATTGCTTTGACCAAACAAATAACCACCGGATACACGATACGCGAGGCCATCACGTAAATGAATGCTGGTAAATCCACTGTCATGAGTTGAGATATCTTTTGTATCCATCCCACCGACACCGCCTTGTACTTGTACATAAGCACCCGGAGCTGCGTAAGCAAGTCCTACAAAACTAACCACTGTTGCAACTAATTTAATAAATTTGTTCATATTTGACTCCATCGTATTTTTGTATGTATTGCATTTGGGCAACGCCAGCAGCAACTGGAGCATTTTAGGTCTATGCTTGTAATAAGTCAAATAAATAAGATTTGTATAATATTAAACCGAATACATTTTAAGAAAATTACCCAACACAGGTTTCCACCGGTCTTTCTTCTATGCTCTGTTCACCGGGATAGAGTGTTTCACTCCCCCATTCAGACCAAGAACCGTTATAGACAGCATGATTAGGCTGATTCAGTAAATCTAATACAAAGTTTAAAATAGGGGCCGTTGTGCCCGAGCCGCAAGAAGAAATAATGGGTGAAGTGATATCAATGCCGACATCCATGAGTCGACGACGAATTTTATCGAGGGGGAGGAATAAGCCCTCTTTATCAAAAAATACGGTATAAGGAAAACAAAAACTACCGGGAATGTGGCCGGTTCGTAAACCCGGCCTGGGTTCAGGCCCACCTGCAAATCGTACGGGATGACGTACATCGACCATTTGCTCTTCTGGGTTTTGCAAATTGGCTTTGATGTTTGCCAACGTGCGTAAGTACATGGGCTGCAGTTTCACAGAATAGTGTTTGGGAGAATATGTCACATCGCCGCTTTCTGTTTTACCACCGTATCGTTCCCATGCCGCAAGCCCACCATCCAAAATATAGAGTTGCTGAGGGTTATGCCCAACCATTTTAAACATCCAAAGGGCACGGCAAGCGGTATGTAGGCCGCTATTATCATAAAAAATCAGTTTATAATCATTACGAATGCCTAATGCACCGATTTTTTCGCTTAATCGTTTTTCATCGAGTAAAAGTAGATTAGGCAAGTTGGACTGCGGATCTTGGAAGGCAGATAGATCTAAAAAATGTGCATTCACAATATGTTTTTCAATGAATTCTTTTTTCGGATCTCGAGGATCATCTGGCATGTGATAGCTCGCATCAAGAATGATTAAGGCTTTTTGGTTTTTACGAAATTTATCGAGTTGGGCTGCATTAATTAACCAGGGCATAGGTTGCTCTCTTATCGTAGGTAACATGCGATGTTTGATTTCCTTACGCTCTATGCTATCAAACTAGGCTCAGGGAAAACCACTCCCAGGGGAAAAATAACAGCAGGTATTTGCGTTAGACAAAAATACTATTTAATATGAAACGAATTTGTTCTGAGGTAGAGGATGATGCAAGATAAAGCATTTAATGATCAAAAATTAACAGCTGATTTAACACGAGAACTCATTAAAGAACGACGTGCCGATAGACGCTGGAAAAATATCCGTTTTTTGCTGGGGTTGTTTGTCGTAATGTACATCGGCATTATTCTGTTTCAAATGAACAGTGCAACCGTGAGCATGGGTGATGAGCGTAAAGGCTATGTTTCGCTGGTTCGTTTGGATGGCATGATAGGGCAAGGGGAGGTATTTTCAGCGGAAACCGTATTGCCTATTTTAAAAAGCGCTTTTTCGGATAAAGAGGCGAAGGGTGTGATATTGGATATTGATTCAGGCGGTGGTACGCCAGTGCAAGCCTCCATCATTCACGATGCAATTGTCGAATTGAAAAAAAAATATCATAAAAAAGTGGTTGTAGTCGGTGAAGATGTGATGGCATCGGGTGCGTATTTGGTCGCTGTGGCCGGGGATAAAATTTACGTGAATCCGAATACCATCACCGGCTCCATTGGTGTGATTATGAAAGGGTTTGGTTTCACCGATGCCATTAAAAAATTAGGGATTCAACGTCGAGTGATTACATCGGGTATTAACAAAGATAGATTGGATCCGTTTTTACCCCAGACACCCGACGATGTGGCCAAAATTCGCCGAGTGATTGGTGAAGTGCACCACAATTTTATTGATATTGTGATGGAAGGACGCAAGGGAAAATTACGCGGAGAAAATAGCGTGTTATTTTCTGGCGATTTTTGGTCTGGACAATCGGCGCTCACCTTGGGACTGGTCGATGGGTTAGGTAACTTATCGGATGTGATGAAGAAAGAATTCAATGTATCGAGTTATAAAGACTATAGCCAATCCGAATCGCTATTGAAAAGTTTGGTGGGACAATTCGGTGTTTCATTAGGGATGGCTTTAATGCAGCAACCCTTGCTGATAGGTTGAAAAAACCGATCTCCCTACCTCGTCTCTTTTACAAGACGGGGTAGAGGGAGTGGTTAATTAACTAAAAGGGACCACATATGTTCATGTTGCTATTAACATTCTCGCATTGCTCTTCAAAATGTTGTTGAGTAGTAGCATCTTCCTCGTCCTGATTAGTTTTTGCTACAGGTGCAGGTGCAGGTGCTGCTGCTGGTGTTGCTACAGTTGCAGGTTTGCTAGAAGAATCGTTGTTGCCATTAGTATTAGGTGCGGTTTCTGCTTGTGCTGCTTGTGCTGCTTGTGCTGCTGGTGCTGCTGGTGCTGCTGGTGCTGCAGGTGCCGCTGGTGCTGCTGGTGCTGCTGGTGCTGCTGGTGCTGCTGGTGTGCGAGGAGAATCATCGCGGGTGGAGGGCTTAGCACCAAATGAATTTGCAGTCTTCACACAGTGCTCGAGGAACTTGGTTGCAGTCGTCTTTATTGTTTCTGGTAGTGATAGCTTATTTGCGAAGAGACTCGCAATCGCCGATGTTGTGTGTGCTAGTTTTGAATAAGGAGCACCTAGTAGTGTATGCATCGCCATTCCTGCAGGCATGGGATTTGGACCTTGACTAAATGCTTTTGCTACCTCTTTATGTAGTGGCACCTCAAGCAAATAGTGTTCAGCCGGAAGTGCATTTCGACCATTATTCTTTTGAGATGTTTGATCCAGCTCGATATGAGCCCGAATTTGAGCAATAAGTGCCTTCGAAGCTGCGGGTGTTAAACGTTGATTGTGCAAATCCTGGAAATTATTTTGCCCCCTAATCATCTCAGCAAGCTGCTTGGCATAAGGACTGTTTTCCTGCTGGGCGTCTGCTTGAACTTTTTTTAAATTGCTATCAAATATTGCCCTCTCAGGTTGTTGAAAGTCTTTTGGAGGATTTACTATTGGTTTACCTGTTAGCAAAAAATACGTGGCCGCGATTAGTCCTGCAGTAAATTGAATATTAAATTCTTTGTCGTCTTGTTGTTGCTCGAACGTTTTATCCTCTTCGCTTAGCGCATGAGGGTTGAGTTCTATGCCTAAGCTGGTTATCAGAGTGGGATTGGAATTGTTTCTTGAACTATTCATTATCTTGTTCCTCGTCATGGTGTTAGTTTTTGATCATCTTAACTGTATAAAAAAAGTATTAAGAAAGCCTTAAGTGTTCAAAATTTGTTATAGTAAATGGGAGTGGTGATCTAACTCTATGATTTCTGGGCATTAGCGTGAGCCACTCTAAAACAATAGGTTCAATGCATTACGCTCTTGACAATTCGTGATAGATGGGTGAGCATAAGTAAAAAGTTTGCTTATGTTTTATGCGATTTGACCTCATCCAAAGAAAGTTAGGTTAGTCTATTGAAAAGGAGTATTTCTAAAATGTTTTCTCAATTTTTATCGTCTTTGTTTAGCAGCGGAACGTCGGATACATCTCATGCAAAGGATGCTTCATCCAACTCAGGCATTCGATTTACCAACCAGGAAGACATTTTAAAGCAGGCGGGTGCCCCTGCTAATGAAGCCGGAATTTGTTTTCAATTAACGAACTTATATACCGGATATGAAATCGATAAGAAAAAAAATAAAGAACAGAATTTTTTGAACGATTCGCCGGATAAAGTGTATGAAAAAGCGATGGTTGAAAGAAAGCATCAAGAGACATTGCTGCAGCAGGGAGAAGATGGCTATCATAGCGCGTTTGTCGATAACGCAATCCCTTATCAATGGGAAGTGGTTAAAGCGGAAGAAGTGAAAACAAAAGAAGGGTTGGGAGCAAAGCTGGAGAAGGTGGAGCATGCTATGTTGCTCTTCGAGGTGCCTTCGGTTGAAAAAAAGAACGCTGAGGAAGCGGTACGAGATGAAAAAGCAGACACTGGTTCTGTTCGCTCATTTCATCAGGTTGCAGTCGGTCATGATTCAGAAAAAAAGGATCAGTGTTATTTGTTCGATGCTAATATCGGTGCGAAGACAGCATCATGCCCCGAAATTTATGGGGAGTTATCCAGTACGCTTTTTAAGTATATGGCGCCTAAAGCTGACGAAGTTTTGATAGTGAGTGATAGGAAACATACCATTTCTTATACTTCTTCTTGTCAAGAAAGATAAAGAGCCTTTGGTTTGATTGATGTATTGCTAAATAGGATAGTAGCAGAAGGTATTATGCTTCGAAGGGATCATCCCTGTTAATCAATAAAAACAATGTCACTCATTGAAATGGAGCATTCGTCTATGTTTTCGCATTTTTTAGATGAGTCTAAAGATAAGGAGTTCCTGTCAGATGAATCCAATGCTCAGCCTACTTTTCATAAGAGTCTTCTTCATCAAGTCGGCGCACCGACTAATGAAGCGGGGCTGTGCGTTGAATTAGCCAACCTGTATACGGAGTATCAGCTTCATAAAGCAGAAAAAAAATTTTTAAATGAAAAACCTGAAAAAGTGTACGCAGAGGCCATCGAAGAAAGAAAACATCAAGAAGTATTATTAAACAAGGGAGAGGATTTTTATCATAGCGCTTTTGTCGATAATAAAATACCATACCATATTGAATTGGTCGACGTAGAAAAAATGAAAACAAGCGAGGGAGTGAAGTCGGTTTTACATGGCGTGTCTCATGCTCTGTTGATGTTTCAATTGCCCACGCCCAAACACTCCAGTGGAAAAAAAATATTGCATCAAGTGGCAGTCGGTCAAGACAAACAAGATTCCAGTAAAAGCTATTTTTTTGATCCCAATCGGAAAGAGGTAGAAGTGATAGGCCCCTGTGATGAAGTGTATACAGAGGTTGCGAATACGATCCAGCAGAATGCTAGCGCCCACAAAAAAGACATGGTCGTAGCGATCGAAATTGCTCCATCACTTCCGCCTTACTCTACTCATCCATAGCATGCCGTTTAGATGCTTAGTTCAGATGATTGGGTGGATTCCAGGCAAACGGTTTAGTTGAGGTTGGCATCGGCATGGGTGAATGACCGGCGGGAAGAATAATCCCTTTTTGTGACATAAAACGGGATACTCGATTGGGCGCACTGAAATAATATAAACTACTGTTACCCTGTGCTGCGGCAAATAACTTATTGCTTGCTGTGACATTACCATGTGAGGCATTTTGAGTGGTGATGTAGGCATTTTTGCTACGAAGATATTGTCCGCCAAGCCAACTGTGATCATATAGCGATACATGGAGATCACCCACTACGCCAGCGAGTCCGACTCTTGCATGATTCGCTTCAGTCAATTGTAATTTCCTGCTATTGACCCAATAAAGATACACTTGGCTATTGCCCAGGGCTACAAGTTTTCTGACATCGGCATAACCGGCAATCTGAGTGATGCCATTACCCTGGGTTTTAATGATTAGAGAGTGAGTATCTGCACCGACGATGTTGATTTGGCCATTGCCGGCATGGATAAGCTGTTCTACGCCCATTCGCCCACTCATGTTTAAGTTACCGTTTCCAATCACTCGTATATTGAGGTGTGGTGTATAGGCGTCCATGATGGTCACAGTGCCTAGTCCATACTGTGTTATGTCAGCGACATTCATATAGCCGCCTAACAAAATATTCCCATAACCCGATGCAATAATCGATAAGTGATCACTGATAATATAGCGACCTGTGACACTTCCATCGCCGGTATAACATAGCTCATTGAGTTGATTGATGCCAATGCGCACAATCACATCTTTGTAGCAACTTTCACAGTCATCACGTTGGCTGACGTACAGAGTATGGTGACGAATAGCGATGGCAGCTTGACTGACCGCCTCATTTGAGCCCAATACAAAGACAGTATTTTTCTCTTGATTACCTAAAATTTGTATTTGGAAATTACCAGTAATGTGGATTTTGTTGAACTGAGAGACGCGCACCGCCATGATAGTCATCGCATCCGAGATGGGTGCATGCACCGCTTCACGTTCCGTTGGTTTGGGTTCACCCGTGAAATACCAACGATCCGCTGATTGAGTCCATCCGTTGGGCGCCATATTGTTCATATGAGCGATCCACCTTTCTTGTAATAGATTTTGGCGGAGTGGTGATGGGTCATCATCGCTAGTCGTTGCGCAGCTATTGAGGAGCAACAGGCTGCATAGACAAAGTATTACACATCCCATCCCATTGATATGTTTCATAACAATCCTCAGCACGGCACCGACCTCAATTTATCATAGCCTGTGTCGCTATGAAAGCACTCTAAAACATAGAGGTGCCCTAGCACGGGTTGATGCTGTTGCCTACGCGTGACGGTGCTTTTATACTGCAATCGTTTAAAATGAAATTGAGTGGCTAAGTCTTCAAGGTAATTTTTGTGGTGAGCGAAGCGACCCGAAGGGTTCGCTTGATAGGGAGGGTGATAGGCTATTTCGGTGTTAAACACAAATAATCCGCCATGACGCAATGCCCGATTGACTGATAAAAAGAGCGGGGCTAAGTCACCCAAATAGACTAGCGTGTCACCTGCTAGGATGACATCATAACACGCGTTTTTCCCTGCTAAAAAAGAAAGGATAGTGTCACACGCTAAGGTGTCATACAATTTTTTTTCAGCGGCAATGGCAAGCATATTTTCAGACAAGTCGACGCCGCTTAATGAACTAGCGAAAAGCTTCAGTTTTTCACCACATAAGCCGGTGCCGCAGCCTAGATCTAAGATATCCAATGAATTGGGTTTGGCATCAATGCCTCGTATTATCTCAAGGAATTGATCGGGTATTTGATAATGCAATGTTGTGACTAAGTGAGATTCATAATGCGTCGCATAGGAATCAAATAAATTTTTGATATAGTCAACAGGAGCAGCGACCGCCTTTGATTGTTGCAATAAGCTATCGACTAAGTAGCGAATTGATGTATTGTCAGGCTGCAAACGCAAGACTTCTTGAAAATGCTGTAATGCCAATGCAGGATGTTGTTTTGCTAATAACAGGACAGCCAGATTTTGATGTGCTGCCACATCTTCCGAATGAATTTGTAACGTTTTTTGATAATAACGAATGGCTTGATTCAATTCGCCCAATTGTGCCGATGTGACGCCTAAGTTAAATAAAAGATGTGTATCATTCGGTGCGAGTGTTAATGCTTGAGTGTAGTGTTGTTTAGCTTCAATGAACTGTCCTTGTTTCAAATAACACGTTGCTAAATTCGTTTGCGTTTCCACATGATGAGGTTCAGTTTGTATAATGACTAAAAAATGTTGAATTGCTTCAGATAGTTTTTCTTGCCGCATCAAAAGACAAGCCAAGTGAAATCGCGCAGCAGCGTGGTGAGGTGACAGGGTTAACAGGGTTTGATAGATCACAACGGCTTTTTCTAGTTTTTGTTGTTTAACTAACGAGAGCCCTAAATTATAGTAAGCGTCTATATAATCAGGAACTAATTGGGTCGCTTTTTCATAGTGCATTTCAGCGAGAGAAAAGTTGTCTTCAGCAAAATACATTGCTCCTAAATTATTATAAGCGGGGGCATAATCTGGATGGCGCTCTATCGTGTCCTGAAGTATTTTTTTTGCCTCAGCATACCGTTTGAACCATTTCAATGTGCTGGCAAGATGGAGTTGAGCAATAGGTTGATTCGGTTGAAGACGAATGATAGCTTGAAAGCAAGCAATGGCTTCTTTTTCTTTATGTTGTTCGGCATACAGCATGCCAAGCGAATCCCATCCAGCCATATCGTTTGGATTTTGGCGCAGCAAGGCTAAATAGCCTTTTTCTGCCGCTTTCAAATGACCACGTTGGTGTTGTTTTAATACATCTGTTAAGGATAAAGCCATACGGATGCCCTAGTCAGCAGGAAAAAGAGAGTATATTGATAAGCATCATACCATCTTCATTATTTTAAAAAATAGAGCGATAGCTGATATAATGAAATGCGATGTCAAGTGACTAAAATAGGATGCTGCGGTTAATGAAACAACGGATTCGGGTAGCCACCCAGCCCATACAAGCCCGAATGACGATTCCTGGTGCAAAAAGTATCACCTATCGGGCATTACTGATGGCTGCTTTATCGGATGGTGTGTGTGAATTGCGTGATATTTTAGTGAATGAGGATACCAAAACGCTTATTAATGTGTTGCATGAGCTGGGTATTACCATGCAATTGGATGAATCGGCTAAGTCTTGTATTGTAGCGGGCGGTTCAGGGCAGTTACCAAAACAGGAAGCGAGCATCTGGTGCGCCGAAAACAGCGTTATTCTTCGATTTTTAGTAGCCGCATGCGCGTCTTCATCGGGTACGTATTCTCTGGATGGGGCTGCAACCTTAAGAAGCCGATCGCTTGCACCTTTCCTAGATGTGCTAGGTAGGCAAGGTGTTAGTATTTTTTCTTCGGGCATGGAACAGCTGCCGTTAATCATTCAGGGTGCAAATGGATTAAATGGAGGTGAAATCAAGTTGGATGCCTCCATCACCAGCCAATATTTATCTGCTTTATTAATGGTGGCCCCTTTTGCTAAAACACCGATGACGATTGAAGGAATAAATTTGGTAGGGCGACCTTATGTGGAAATGACGTATGCCATGATGGCTGATTTTGGTGTGATGGTAAGGCGGTTGCATCAAGGGCGATTTTCTATTCCTGTTCCTCAGTGTTATATAGCGCGTGATTATCAAGTAGAGCCTGATTTGACGATAGCCTCGTATTTTTTTGCTGCAGCAGCGATTACGGGAGGTCAAGTCACCATTCCATCCTGCAATATTGACCATTCCAAACAAGCGGATGCAAAATTTGTTGCCACGCTGAAAAAAATGGGTTGTGTCATGGTCGATAATGTCATGGAATTGACTGTGAAAGGACCTGTTGAATTACGGGGCGTGAATGTGGATATGCGAGACTATTCTGATACCTTTATGACGCTGGCTGCAGTGGCGCCCTTTGCAAACACACCGACTACCATCACGAATATTGGTCATACACGATTACAAGAATCGAATCGTATTTCGGCAATGAGAGCAGAATTAACTAAGCTCAATGTAAAAGTAGAAGAAGGGTCGGATTGGATTAAGATTTACCCGAGTCAACCGATTGGTACTCAGGTGGATTCGCATCAAGATCCTCGAATTGCAATGTCTTTATCGATTATTGGGTTGCGTACGCCGGGTGTTGAAATTATGGGGGCAGAGTGTGTTGCTAAAAGCTGCCCTTCTTTTTTTGCTTTATGGAATACATTATCCTAAATTCGGCAGTTAAAACCGACTGCAAAGGTCTACTGCCGAATTTAGGTTAAAACGCGAATTCCGGATAAGCTCAATGCTATTCCTGTCATGCCAGCATGATTTTAGCTGGCATCCAGTGCCATATTAGATGAATCAATATCTAATTTTGGTTTTTTATCATGATGAGTAAAAGCTATTAGTCCAGCAATAATGTTAATAAAACCATTTAC
>JAKBCU010000088.1 GCA_021807565.1 Pseudomonadota bacterium
TTTCAATAATGGCGCCAGGTTACCATAGTCCATGTCAGGATCGAGCATGTACATGCGGTGATTTTTAACTCCTCGAATTCTTGGACTGTATTTCTTTCCATACCAGCCAAAGGCACTGAAAATAAGAGTGGCTGCCGCTCTTGTATCTGTATAATGTTCATCTAATGATAAGTCGCTTTCATTATATAAAAACCCGTCCAGAACATGGTGGGCCTCGCCTTCAGCACAATCGAATGGCTTTGAATGAAATGGCGCATAATTATCCGCTACAAAAGTATAAAATGCCAATGCAAAATCCCCAATACGTGCTTGATACGATTGTTGCGCCACTTTTTGATTGAATGTTTTTAAGTGCGCGTCACTACTGGATGTTTTCCCGGTTCCCCAATGTTTTGTGACACCCAACTTTGACATGGTATTTACAATCCATGAAAGTGCTACCCGCATGGCATCGTTGGTCAACTGCCAGTCTGTGATGCGGCAAATTTCTTTATAAGTGATCCCCTCAATTAATTTTGACATGGTGTATGGGCCAATATTACATCCATGAGCCATCAATGTGGCTAAAACACCAAAAATAGCATCAACAGATGGAGTACCATCCTCACCTGGCAAGGTAAGCGGTTGCGTAAAATGAATGTCATTGTCTGCCTCAATCAATAATGCAGGTAATTTGATGGGGCGCATTCTTTTGTTTAACCAGGACTTCATTGCATCGAGTTTCTTTTTCTGCTCAGGTGTTAATGTTTCAGCAGGATCGGTACTTAATACCCATTTACCATTTTTTACTTGTGCATAATCATTATCTGGTTCTTTATCGAAGTAGCCTAAGTAAGCGTTTCTTAAACGATTTGTAAAATATTCTTTAACATGGCTTGGATCTTTTGGAAAACCGGAACGTCTAAAAAATTCAGGGGCAATTAATTCCATTTGTTCATCGGCTATAAAAAAACTCCTAATGCTTAAATAGCGCTTGCTCTGGGCCGCATTGATATTTCCCTGTTTAATTTCGTCCCTTACTTGTAAATAGAGTGCACACTCCCAAGCATGTTTATTCATAGTTCCATCGTCATTAATAACCGCTTTTCTCAGCTTCTTTGGAATAAATTCAAGGGGTACCTGTTGAGGTAATATTCGTTTGTTCTCTGCATTGAGCTGCTTGAGAATTTCCAATGCGTCTAGGGTATTTGATTTCGTGTTTTTTGACTCAGATTGTAAATCCAATAAGGCAAACAGCCTGGGTGTAAATTGTCTAAAATAAGAGTATTTGTTAGTAAGAGCATTGAATATTTGAATCTTTTTCTCTTTCAATAGAGCGCGCAGTTCCGGCAGATCCCGTTCCAGTTCCTCAGAAAATCGCTCATAGAGTGCTTGGCGCAGTTTAATATCAGGAATTGTTTGATCACGAATAACCCCTTTGATTTCTTCATAATTTTCTAATGACTCCTTAATCAGGGCTTCATTTTGCTTCAATTGATTCTCCACAAGCGTATCAGAACGTGTATAAGCAGCATTCATTACTTTGATGTAACTAGAGATCACAAGATCCATATAATTTTGATGGGCCTGCTGGAGAAAACAGATCAGGGCTGTATATCGTCTTGTGGGTTCCATTTTTCGTATGCGATCGGCAGAGCAACGGTTGATTTCATTAGCCAGGGTACGTTGATAATTATTATTCACATGCGTCAAATCGATTTGTAATGCTCCTGTTGCCATAATACATTCAGCGCGCTCTATTAAATTTAATATGGTTTCTGGGGAAGCATTTTTAACAGGCGATTTCAATTCTTCAATAGGAGTGTAGTCTGATGTTGTTTCTAATAATGCATCGAGTTTATTGATGAGATCGGGGGATAAACGCGTATGGATTTTATCGAATAATAATTGACGGGCTGAAGTTCTTTGGGTTCTTACGATGCGTAGTAGAGTATCTTCAGCAGGTAATAGTATTTTTAAGTGACGCAAGAATTCGATTGATTTAATGTATAAAAGACTGATTGGCTCAAATTGCAACGCTTGCTGAAAAATAAAATCCTTTAGTAAATTTGTCTGTTCGCTGAAAGCGTGTAGCTGCAAATAATCAATTATTGTTTGTTGATGGATAAATATTTTCTTCCTGTTGATGGAATATCTTGCAATGTGGTCACTATCCAAAAACAATTGCGCACCGGCATAAACTACAATCTCATCGATAATTTCAAAAGGTGATTGTATAGGTGCTCTATTGAGTAATTTGATAAAGATCAGTTGATAGGCAAAACCCAATTTGTTGTGGTCGCCACGACATTGTCTGATTAAATTGAAGTCATTTTCACTCAACGAACCATACTCAATAAGAGTGTATTGCGAAAAACTGTGATTCATTAATCAGGCCAGAGGTTAGTAAACTTTTCGGCTGATAATTCTGTGTACCGCACTGTATGTCGGATGTTCTTATGACCAAGATATTGTTGTATGGTTCGAGTATCCTGGCTATCATTGGCTAATTTGAACCCAGTTGAATGACGCAACATATGTGGATGAATAGGAAATTCCAGTTGCGCTCCAACCCCTGCTCTAGCTACAATTTTCCTGAACGTTGAATCAATCATAGGACTGCCCCGTTCAGAAATAAATACATAATCTGTTTTTGGGTATGCGCGTTTTATTTTTCGCAATGCCCTAAGTTCTGGACCAAATAATGGGTGTACTGAATTAAGGCCATTTTTGCGCCGATTAACTTGCATTAATCCCGAAGTGAGATCGATTTGTTGCCAGCGTAATGAAATCAATTCAGACACACGAAGTCCATGGCGGTAAGCCAGCAAAATCATCGTCGCATCACGGTGGCCATGTCGACCTTGTTTTTTTGCTGCGTCAATAAGTTGATCCATTTCATTTGGAGTTAAAAACTCACGTTCACGCCGCTCGATGTTGGCTACTTTTTTGGGAGGTTTAGTCATAAAAAATATCATCTTTCCCTAAAAGGGATATTGGTTGTTTGAGCATGATATTATTTATCAGCAATGAACACAAGGAAATAAAAACAATACATTCCCTAAATTGGTCAAAGTAGGGAAAGTTTTTATCGTATCTATTTAGCTCATTAAAATTAAATATTAACCATAAAATAGCCTCTTTCTCGAAAAAGTTCTTTTTAGGGAATATTGTAAATCTGGATCCTCTAATAATCAGCCTTCTTGGGCTATTTTAATCAACTTTGTTTTTGTCTTTTTAGAGAAAGTTTTTGATAAAATTACTAAATAATCCCTCTAAAACCCTTACTGGTATTGGGTTATCTCCTTAAGCCGCATTTACGCGCAAATGTGGTTAATACCCTAGCAAGATCG
>JAKBCU010000089.1 GCA_021807565.1 Pseudomonadota bacterium
TTTGAACCGGCGTTTTATGAAACCGCTCACATATGCCATTAGTTTGCGGATGGCGCGCTTTTGTTTTGGTACTTCCACTTTTTTGTTTCAATGCTCTCCAGTAGTAGAGCATGGATTCCTGAATACCAAGATCTTTTGCAGTTTGGGATGAATATATTTTCTGGATTGATGCAGATACATAGAAACAGAGCTATCAAGATGAATCGGGCAGGTTGAGGGATGTTATCTGGAGTGAGAATGAGTTTAAATCGTATCAGAAGTGAGAGCGTTGCATTCTATGAACTATACGTAATACATCGTGATGGACAATCAAGAATGCCTTGCAAGGCTAAGCTGAAAGTAGTTATTCATAGCGGTGATCATGGAGAAGCAGTTATTACAGTTATGTTGCCAACTGAAGACTAACTGGAGTATAGGAGCGGGCTGTTATAAGCCTGCTTTTATTTTTATAATTAATTAAATGAAAAAGTCAGTATGTTCCAAAATGGAATGTGTTGTTCTTTTGGGCAGATGAAGTGTTTTTAGGGTTTGCAAGTTGTCACGCTGCGCCCTGTATGCACCCTGGTGTCATTCAGCACCCCAATTGGACCATTCGAACCGCAGCTTAATTGGGCCACCCAAGACGCGGCTTAATTGGACCACCCCAACCGCAGCTTAATTAGACCACCCTAACGCATGTCAAACCTACGTTAATTCAGAGTAATCTTTTCTTGATACCCATCAAGGAGGATGACTCATGGCAAAGCGGAGAATAGACATGTACGAATATCGTCAGATCATAGTTCGGTTACGAACAGGCGTCAGTATAAGAAGCATAGCGAAAGCTGGATTGGCTAGTAGGAGTAAGGTTAAATCGATTCACCAAGTAGCATTGCAACAAGGATGGTTAGATACAACAAATGAATTGCCAAGCGATGATGTGTTGGCTACACATTTTAAATTAGCGTCGGCATCACCAATCACGCAATCGTCTATTTTAGTTTATGAGAAACAAGTTAAAGAGTGGTATCAGCAAGGTATTCAAGGAAGCGTGATCTATGCGGCATTGCAACGACAGCATGGTTTTAAAGGTGCCTATGATTCGGTGCAACGTTTTATAAAAAAACTCAGAGATAAATCACCCGCCACTAGCATGATTCTAGATTTTAAGCCTGGTGAATGCGCGCAGGTAGATTTTGGTGCAGGGCCGCCGCTAATTAATGAGTTGACCGGTGAAGTGATTAAGACATGGATTTTTGTAATGGTGTTAGCATGGAGCCGTCACCAATACGCTGAGATGGTATTAAATCAAAATGTAGAAACGTGGCTGGGATGTCACCGACGTGCATTTGAATGGTTTAATGGCGTTCCAAAAAAAATTATTATCGACAATCCTAAATGCGCGATTACCAAAGCTTGTTATTACGATCCCGTCGTACAACGCGCCTATGCAGAATATGCCGAAGGTTATGGCTTCATCATATCGCCTTGCGCACCTCGAGATCCAAAGAAAAAAGGGCGCGTGGAGGCTGGCGTAAAATATGTAAAAAATAATTTTGTGCCATTACGACAATTTCGCCATGTAGTTGATGGTAACAATCAACTTCAATCATGGATTTTAGAAACAGCTGGTAATCGTATTCATGGCACTACGCATGAAAAACCATTAACGTTGTTTGAAACGGAACGTTTGTTTTTAAGACCACTACCCGCCAAACCGCCAGAATGTGCTGTCTGGGAAAAAGTCACTGTGCACGGCGATTGCCATGTGATGTTTTTAAAATGTCGATATTCAGCACCTTACAAATTAGTCACACAATTGCTATGGTTACGTGCGACTGAAACCACTATAAGAATCTTTCAAGATCACAAATTAGTAGCTGTTCATCCGCGTTTATTTAAGCATGGAGAAAGGCATACGATTGATGAACATTTGCCACCTAATGCCATTGCGTATTGCATGAAGGATTCACAATGGTGTTTAGAAAATGCAAAAAAAATTGGCGTGCATTGTGAGCAAGTTATTCAAAAATTATTAAGCGATTCTGTCGTGGATTATTTACGTGCGGCACAAGGTATCGTGAGTTTGCAAAAAAAATATGGCAATGCGCGATTGGATGCCGCATGCCATCGTGCGCTCGTGTTTCAGAGCGTACATTACCAAACCATCAAATCTATCTTGAAACAAGGGTTAGAGTACGCACCACTACCCGAACAAGATGCATTTGATGCATTGACAGAAACGTACACTGGACGCGGACGCTTCTGTCGAAATACATCAACTCTATTACAGTAATTAACAGGAGATCATTTCAATGACACATCCAATGCCAGAAATAAACACGCTGTTAAAACAATTAAAATTATCACATATGATGGAGTATTTACCACAGCGAAATCGTGAAGCCATCGAGAGAAAATTGGCCTATCCAGAATTTTTATCTTTGCTTTTGCAAGATGAAACGCTGGGTCGAGACAATAGAAAATTGCAAGCGCGTATCAAGCGCGCTTGTCTCCGTGGCGATAAAACACTTGAGAATTTTAATTTTGATTTTAATCCAAAAATAAATCGCGCACAGATACAGGAACTTTCATCTTGTCGATTCATTACTGAAAAATCCCCCGTTCTCATTGTTGGACCAACTGGAACGGGCAAGAGTCATATCGCTCAAGCACTTGCGCATTGCGCTATTCAACAATGCATTGATGTTTTGTGGTTATCACAAAGCAAACTCTTCAATGAACTGCAAGCAGCTAAAGCGGCTGGTCGATATGAAAAAAAATTCTCTGAATTTGCTAAAGTCACGTTATTGATTATCGACGATTTTGGTCTAAGGCCAATGCGATCACCTCAAGATGAAGACTTCCATGATCTCATCTCTGCGCGTTATGAATTCGCTTCCACCATCGTTACAAGCAATCTTGCTTTTATTGAATGGGGTAATGCTTTCCCAAATCAATTATTAGCAGCTGCCACACTCGATCGGATTCGTCATAACGCGCATCGCGTCATCCTGGATGGGGCTAGTTTTAGAGGTGGCAGCACTGATAAATCTGATAAAAAATTAGGAGGCAAAAATATGGCTTGATGAGCAACCATTTTTAACCCAAAATGCGCAGTCGTTTGACACGCTTTTTTGACGGTTTAAGGTGGTCCAATTAAGTCGCGTTTCGGTGGTCCAATTAGGGTGCTGTTTGACACACAAGCATTGCCTCATCGCGAAGTGATCATTCCTGTAGAGGATAAATCCTGTGATTGTGGTACCGAGAAAAAAATCATTCGTTATGAAACAACGGAAT
>JAKBCU010000042.1 GCA_021807565.1 Pseudomonadota bacterium
TAAAAAACCAAAATTAGATATTTATTCATCTAATATGGCACTGGATGCCAGCTAAAAGCATGCTGGCATGACAGGAATAGCATTGAGCTTATCCGGAATTCGCGTGTCAAGCAAAACTAAAAGACTATGTTACGTTAGCACGGACCAAGGGCATAACGGTTCATTTGCTCACTGATACGGAAATTACTCAGATTGTACGGGAAGAAAAAACAACTACCTGGCAATTAACCACTCAATCTGCAAATAAAATTTATAGCAAAAATATGATTTTAGCATTAGGTCATTTGCCGTCGGATAAGTATCTAGAATTAAAAAATGAAACGCCTACTTTTTATGAATCACCCTGGAAAGATTTATCATCTATCCAAAGTGACAGCAGCGTAGCCATTCTAGGTTCTGGGCTAACAGCAATTGATACAGCTAAATTATTGGCTGCTCAACATCACGTGGGAAAACTCTTTTTTATTTCCCCAAGCGCGCAATTGCCCCGTATTAAAGGTCCAGCGACCACATCCACCTATTCGTTTCAGTATTTAACACCTTCTAACCTCACTACAAACCTCTTAACCTACGATCACGTCATGCAATTATTTGCGGATGAAATGAGTCGTGCAACAGGAACATCACTCAGCGTCGATGACTTATTGAAGATAGTAAAAAGCGGTGAGGGAAAAGATGCACACACTTTATTAAGTGAAGAAGTCAAACTCGTTGATTCGGGTCAAGTACGCCAGTGGCAAGTGGCACTCAGTGCCACCTTTTACAACGTGCTCCCTATCTTAACTCAGCAACTAGGAGAAGAAGATCAAAAAAAATTCAGATCGATTTTCTTCCCTCTATATCTCAAATGGATTGCCGGCATGACACTCGGTAATGCCAAGGAAATAGTAAGTATGATGGATTCGGGCCAATTAACCGTGTTGTCAGGACCAAAATGCATTCTAGCCGATGAAAAAGGTGGCATATATCATCTTACAACCCACGATGATCAAACTCTTTCTGTTTCGACTATCATCAATGCAACAGGGACAGGACATAGTATTCATCAAAATGCGTTACTCTCACAAATGGAAAAAGACGGTTATCTGAGTGCGCATCCTCTTGGTGGAATAGCGATTGCATCGGATTCATTGGTGATATCACCAAGTCATGGGGAACAAACCCATTGTTGGGCACTCGGGCCAACCACCTTTGGTAGCAATCCCTTAGTATATGCAACCGAGACATCTGCCATGGATGCTGCAAAAATAGCGGCTCATGTCTTAAAGGATTTGACTCATGTCGAGTCCAACACGCCTGTCTTAACAAAATGATCTTACTTCTTATTTGATAAAAGACAGTACATTAGGGACAGAATGCA
Organism: Pseudomonadota bacterium; assembly: GCA_021807565.1. Classification (GTDB taxonomy): domain Bacteria; phylum Pseudomonadota; class Gammaproteobacteria; order DSM-16500; family DSM-16500; genus JAKBCU01. Next base: position 1,361 of record JAKBCU010000042.1, read on the forward strand.
ATGCTTTATAGCAAGAAGTTGCTGTAATTCAGCTACTTTTATTGATATACCTATAAATTTGTACCATAAATGATCATATTGAATTTATTTTGAAACGAGGTTCCCCATGTTCAGCGCTTCTCCTAACCCTGCTCTCTCTACTACCCCAAACCATGAAAAACATGGCCAACTTTGTCGCTCCGATCTCTGCATGGACAACTACATCCCTGAAACAGAGGCAGCTAACCATGCACAAAAATTAAAAGCAACCATGGTATCTCGAAGTAATCCAGAAAAACCAATGACGCCTCTCATGATAGCAAAAGCAGCTCATGCGATCAGTAAGGCGGAAAGCAGTGTTGATATGATGGCGGCAACAGGTTTGACTCATCCCCAATTGCCAAGCTGTTATGATATTGAGCTCACAGAACCAAAAGAAATCACATTAAAAAACGCAACATGGAAAAATAAAAATCAAGAACTAGCAAAATCAGGTCGTGATGCAAGCGTTTTTGGTTCATTAGGTGTGCTAATCGTATCTCATGACATACCATCCGTTGACATACCTACAATGAAGGCGACGGCTGTGCCAAAACCCTTCTTAGAAAGGTATGGTGCTGAGCTCATCTCTCTTGAACAACCTGTTAACATCGATAAAGCACTTGACCCATCACTTGAACAACTCTATTTAATTGAATATCACTTCAATACAGAGTATGTCCCTGAGTATGCTATGAAAATAGAGGGGGGCGGCGGTTTATTTGTTGAAACGCATCCTTTTCCGCAAATATTTACTCCGTTATCTAAAGAATGTACCGGTGCAGTTATTTTAGGTCGATCTGTTAGTGAAAACGAATACACTTTTGCTGCTTTTGAAATTCCGTTCGGCTACACCTTGAAAATTGCACCCAACGTGATTCACGGCGATTCTTTTTTTGTAGGGCCTTATGCAATCGCTTTGAATGAAACACCACTAGCAGATTCCGTTTTAATAAGGAAAGACACGTCTGATCGTGAGATTGAGCCCGTTAGATTACGCCCCATAGAATCCGTCAAACTGCCTTTGGAAAAACCTAACCCTTCAACAAGCTTAGACGACCAGGCAACGCTGCCGTTTAGTTTTTTCAAAAATACGGTCAGTGCACCAAACTCCAATGACGTTTCATCCAGCGTGCAGTCAGCTTGTGTTAATAATCTGTTGGTGTAATGTTTCTTCTGTAAATTCAGTTGGTATTAAAAATGTAGATTCAATGCCCTACATCTAACCGTACAATGAAAAGTTGAGAATGGCGCTAGAATCTGTTCAAAGGAAATTCGCATTATTAGGAACGTGTCATATTAGGCAAGTGTCTCTGATGAGACTCTCTTGATACCATTTGTTGTTCTGGCAAAGTGGGAGTTCGAGAAAAAAGACGTCCTATGTATTTTCCCATTTTTTGTTTTTCAAAAAAGTTGGATGCAACTAATACGGTAGAAAACAACGTGAAAAAAGCAAGTGCTTGGATAAATAAATTGGTTGGACGTTCATCCAATGCATTAGGTCGACACACCACGCAGAGAAGAGCCACCATCACCGCTGTAGAAAAATAAACGTTCTTATTTATCCTATAATAGTTTGATTTTTGTTCTTGATCCAACCGCAATACAAGATGCGATTGATTGACAAGTTGAGTAGAGGGCGGCTGTAAAGCGACAATACGTTTTTTATAAATTTCTATGTTTTTTCTTTCCATTGCTCTATTTGCTTCAACTACCATTTGACCCTTATTGTAGTCTGGAAACAAATTAGGGTGTTGCTTAGCCAAGAAAGGTGATAAAAAATGTGCATAACCTACGGCCACAATTCGCCCTCTTGTTAAAGGAGAGTTTGCTCTATGTTGCTCGACAAGATATTGGTGAAGTGCCTTTGCTTCAAATAAAGCGGCATTCGCATACTCATCAATAGTCACAACAGGATGTCGTATGGATTGTAAGGTGATTGGACAATTGAATTCTTGTACGTCAGATACTATTTGATACTTTTTGGAATGATTTTCTTTCTCATTAACACTCGGAATCATTTCCCTATTCATAGACATAAAATGACCTCTGTTTCATCGCCTGTTTTGAGATTAACTCAACCGTTCTGCGGCTATTTTCTCCGCGATGTCATTAGTCGGACAATTGTCTCGTTTCGCCTGAATAAAAATATCCATCAGTGTATCGTAAATACCTTCTACTTGGGCTTTGGCTCGTGTCAATTCTGCGTGATCATATACTGCGGCAACATAAATTAATCCACCCGCATTGGCAACAAAATCCGGTGCATACAGAATATCTCGCTCTAGCAAAAGAGCACCATGATGATGATGTGCCAACTGATTATTGGCTGAACCAGCCACAATAGAGACTTTCAAGCGTTTAATATTCTGTAAATTCAATACGGCCCCTAGCGCACAAGGCGAAAAAACATCGGCCGATACATCGTAAATAGTATCCGGTGAACAGCTTTCAGCACCAAACTCATCGATGCAACGTTGCAACGCCATTTCATTCACATCACATACGGTAAGTTGTGCGCCGCATTGGTATAATTCTTTAGCTAAAAAATAGCCGACATGGCCCGCCCCTTGAATAGCAACATGAATACCCTCTAGGCTGGCTCGACCTGTCTTAAATTTAACAGCGGCCTCAATACTTCTTCGAACACCTAATGCCGTCTGGGGAGAAGGATCACCGCTATTTTTGGATATTGAAGTACAGGTCACATAGGGCGTACGGGTCTCAATGACATCCATATCTTCTGCATTCGTTCCACTATCCATGGCTGTCACATATCGACCGCCCAACTCATTGATAAAATCGCCAAATACTTCAAAATAGGCTTTTCTATCCTTAATTTCTTTGGGCTTGATTAAAACTGCTTTAGCACCACCATGCGGCAAATTACTAATGGCTGCTTTAAAACTCATCATATACGCTAAACGTAATGCATCTTCTAAGGCCCCATCGGTGGTGGGATAATGGATCAGTCGACACCCCCCGATAGCAGAACCGCGTTTTAAATTATGTATCGCTATGATGGCTTTGAGACCAGTCACAGGATCAAATTTGACATGCACTTCTCCAAAATGGAGTAAGTCGGCATAACGAAACAATCCATCTAATGCCGTCCGATGATGTTGTTGCACTGGCGCACGTTTCATACAAGCTCCTTCTTCTGACAATATACTTGTCGCTTGTTAGCCACATCCATGTCCCCACCTCAATCGCAAGAGAGTTGATAGCGTCTTGCTAGACTAATCTACTTTGCTTGCTTCTTCAACCGACGAACGGCCTGAATTTGTGCAATTGCCTCGGCCAGCTCTGCTGAGGCTTTAGCAAAATCAACCTCAGAGAGTTGCTCATCCATTTTTCTTTCCGCATGCATTTTCGCCTCTAATGCAGCTGCCTCATCAATATCATGCGCTCGCATCGCCGTATCGGCTAACACAGTAACAATATAAGGTTGAATTTCTAACATACCTCCTGAAATATAAAAAATTTCTTCTTGTTTTCCAGGCAATATGGCACTGACATTACCTGGACGTAACGAGGTAAGAAGCGGCGTATGGCCAGGTGCTATCCCCAGTTCTCCCAGCTCCCCTGTGGCAAGAACCATTTCCACTTCACCAGAAAAAATTTCTCTTTCTGCGCTTGTAATATCTAAACGTAATGTCGCCGTCATTCAACGATACCTTACAATGAGTTGGCTTTCTCAACCGCTTCTTCAATCGTACCGACCATATAAAACGCCTGCTCTGGTAACTGATCGTATTCACCCGAGACAATGCCTTTAAAACCACGGATGGTTTCTTTAATAGGCACATAACGACCTGGCGTCCCAGTAAATATTTCTGCAACGAAAAAGGGTTGTGACAAAAATCGCTGAATCTTTCTAGCGCGAGTGACGGTTAATTTATCATCTTCAGACAATTCATCCATTCCCAAAATCGCAATAATATCTTTTAATTCTTTATAGCGTTGTAAGGTGCGTTGAACAGAAAGCGCCACATCATAATGTTCTTGCCCAACAACCAATGGATCTAATTGACGACTAGTCGAATCCAAAGGATCAATAGCAGGATAAATGCCTAATTCAGCAATTTGTCGTGACAACACCACCGTTGCATCTAAATGAGCAAACGTTGTAGCAGGAGAAGGATCGGTTAAATCATCCGCCGGCACATAAACGGCTTGCACGGATGTAATAGAACCTTTTTTTGTCGATGTAATACGCTCTTGCAATGTTCCCATTTCCTCGGCAAGAGTAGGTTGATACCCCACGGCAGAAGGAATACGACCCAATAACGCAGAGACTTCAACGCCAGCTAAGGTATAACGATAAATATTATCAATAAATAATAATACATCGCGGCCTTCATCACGAAAGTTTTCTGCAATGGTTAGGCCTGTCAATGCAACACGTAACCGATTACCGGGTGGCTCATTCATTTGACCATATACCAGAGAGACTTTATCTAATACTTTCGATTCCTTCATTTCGAGATAAAAATCATTTCCCTCACGCGTTCTCTCACCCACCCCAGCGAATACGGAATAGCCACTATGCTCAATGGCGATATTGCGAATTAATTCCATCATGTTAACAGTTTTACCCACACCCGCACCGCCAAACAAACCGACCTTACCCCCTTTAGCAAATGGACAAATCAAATCAATGACTTTAATACCCGTTTCAAGTAATTCTTCGGTCGCTGCTTGCTGAGCAAACGTCGGTGCCGGCCGATGGATGGGTAGATAATTTTCTGTATGAATAGGACCTGCCTCATCTATCGGTTTGCCCAATACATCCATAATACGTCCCAACGTCGGCTTACCCACTGGCACCGTAATCGGTTCACCTGTATTTCGGACAGCCAAACCACGACGTAGTCCGTCGGTGACGCCCATTGCAATCGATCGCACCACACCATCACCTAATTGCTGTTGCACTTCAAGCACTAAGTCTCTATCTTCTAGCTTGAGCGCATCATATACTTTAGGCACGGCATCACGTGGAAACGCTACGTCTACGACTGCACCAATAATTTCTGCGACATGACCTACACTCATTTTTGTCACCTCTGTTAAAAATTCATCTTTTATCATCACGTTAAAAAAATGACAGTTTTTAGTTACACTACGGCAGCGCCTGCCACAATTTCAGTTAATTCTCGCGTAATAGCTGCTTGCCGCGCCTTATGATATACCAGCTCTAGCTCGTTAATTAAATCAGCTGCATTATCCGTTGCATTCTTCATGGCAACCATACGCGCGGCTTGTTCACACGCTATATTTTCAATCACGCCTCGATAGACTTGTGATTCGATATATCTTGTCAATAACGTGTTTAATAAAATCTGTGCATTATCCGGCTCATAAATATAATCCCAGTGATGTCGTAAATTGTCATCCATCGATGGAACAATCGGTAGCAACTGCTCCATATGGGGTTCTTGTTTCATGGTGTTAACAAATTCATTCGTGCAAAGATACAATGCATCGATTTGATGCTCCCTGTAAGCAGTTAGCATCACTTGCACAATACCGATCAAATCAGTCATCTGGGGCGCATCCCCTAAGTGATCCACTTGCGCGATGATTTTTCCACCCACTCTTTTAAAAAAGGACTCGCCCTTGGTACCCACTAAGGACAACGATAAATCAATATTCGCATTTTTCCATGCTTTCATTTGAGCAATGGCGAAGCGTAGCAGATTTGTATTTAATCCACCGCACAAACCACGATCAGTGGTAATCACAATACAACCCATCCGTTTTACATCTCGCTTTTGCAAAAAAGGATGTTGATATTCTGAATGCCCTCTTGCTAAATGACCAATGACTTGCGCTATTTTTTTCGCATAGGGCTTTGCTCGGTGCATACGATCTTGTGCTTTCCGCATTTTACTGGCGGCCACCATTTCCATTGCACGCGTAATTTTCTGAGTATTTTTGATACTTCGAATTTTACCACGAACCTCTTTTGCCATTGTCATACTTGCGTACCTACTTTTACCAAGTGTGCGTTTTTTTGAACTCTTTAATCACGTGATGTAATTGAGTTGCGATCTCATCGTTATAACGTCCCGTTTGATTGATGTTTTCCATCAAATCCGTATAGTGGGTACGGAAATCGCTCAACAACTCATGTTCAAATTCAGCAATTTTATGTAATGGAACATCGTCTAGATAACCTTGATCGGTTGCGAACAAAATCATGACCATTTCTGCGACAGATAATGGTTGATATTGCTTTTGCTTCATCACTTCGGTAATACGTTGACCACGTTCTAATTGTTTACGAGTCGCCTCGTCTAAATCAGATAAAAATTGTGAGAATGCCGCTAATTCACGATATTGCGCTTGTGCAATACGAATTCCGCCCGCCAGTTTTTTCATGATGTGAGTTTGCGCTGCACCGCCGACACGCGATACCGATAAACCTGCATTAATAGCAGGGCGAATACCCGAGTTAAACAAATCCGTTTCTAAGAAAATTTGCCCGTCTGTAATCGAGATCACGTTCGTCGAAACGAAGGCAGACACGTCCCCTGCCTGGGTTTCAATGACAGGTAATGCTGTCAACGAACCCGTTTTTCCTTTTACCCGACCCTGTGTTGCTATATCGACATAGGCTTCATTGACGCGAGACGCTCTTTCTAATAAGCGTGAGTGTAAATAAAAAATATCGCCCGGATAAGCTTCACGACCTGGTGGACGACGCAACAATAATGAAATTTGACGATATGCCCACGCTTGTTTGGTTAAATCATCATAGATAATCAGCGCATCTTCACCTTGATCACGGAAATATTCGCCCATGGTACAACCTGAATAAGGCGCAATAAATTGCAATGCAGCCGCTTCAGCAGCAGAAGCAACAACAACAATCGTATGAGCCATGGCATCATGCTCTTCTAGTTTACGCACCACGGTTGCAACAGATGACGATTTTTGGCCGATTGCCACATAAATACATTTTACATTAGTACCACGCTGATTAATGATCGTGTCAATGGCTACTGCCGTTTTACCCGTTTGTCTATCGCCAATGATTAATTCGCGTTGACCGCGGCCAATGGGAACCATCGAATCAATGGATTTCAAACCGGTTTGCAAGGGTTGAGATACGGGTTGTCTGAAGATAACACCCGGTGCTACTTTTTCAACAGGCGCTGTTTGCTGAGTGTGGATCGGACCTTTACCGTCAATGGGATTACCTAATGCATCCACAACACGCCCCAATAATGCTTCACCGACAGGGACTTCTAAAATGCGTCCCGTACATTTGGCTGTTTGACCTTCTGCCAAATGATCGGTTCGACCTAATACGACCGCACCGACATAATCTCGCTCCAAATTAAGTGCCAGACCATAGGTATTACCGGCAAATTCAATCATTTCGCCTTGCATCACATCAGCAAGACCATGAATGCGTACTATGCCGTCTTTCAAGCTGACAATGGTACCTTCAGTACGGATTTCTGCTTTAATATCAAATTTCTGAATGCGTTGCTTAATTAACTCACTAATCTCAGATGGACTCAACTGTGTTGGCTGCATAGATCTTTACCTTCAAGAAATTCCTATAATAAACTCTTTTAATCGATTTAATTTATTGCGTATAGAGCCATCAATCACCCTATCTCCTGCTCGAATCACTGCACCGCCCATTAATGAAGGATCGACAGTACAAGATAATGATATGGTTTGCTGAAGCCGCTTCGTTAAAACGGTGATTAAATGCTGCTGATACGACTCACTTAAAGGCACGGCTGACGTCACATCAACGGTGACTATTTTTTCACGTGATTGTCGATACAACTTAAACAAAGAAGCTATTTCAGGTACGACACTCAAACGCTGATTCTCTGCCAACAAGCGGATAAAATTTTCTTTGCCCTCATCGAGCCGATCATGAAGAATGCTGATAAACAAGTCACCTAATTGATTGGAGGTGATTTGCGGATTAGAGAATAACCGCTGCATAGCAGTATCTTCTGCTATCAATGCGGCGATCTCTAACAAGGATTCCCAGGCCAGAAGATCTTCATGACCATTTTTCAAAGCATATTCAAATGCGGCAATGGCATAAGGACGTGCAATAACTGTCATTTTTCCTGTATTCATATTTCGGCAACAAACTCATCTAGTAAAGCAGTTTGGGCAGAGGCATCTAAGTTACGCTGAATAATTTTTTCTGCACCGGCTACTGCTAAGCCAGCTAACTGATTACGCAATACTTCCTTAGCTTGGGTAATATCACGGAGGATTTCTTCTTGTGCTCGTTGAAGGATACGCTGACTTTCCTCTCGGGATTCTTGTTTTGCTTCTTCTAGCAATTGCACAGAGCGCTTGTTAGCCTGCTCAATAATGCGCGACGCATCGAGCTTGGCATCACGTATCATAGCAAGCACCTTGTGCTCTGCCTCTTCAAGCTCTCGTTTACCACGTTCCGCTGCTTCCAACCCGTCTGCTATTTTCTTAGTGCGATCTTGCATTGCTTGAGTAATAGGGGGCCACACATACTTCATGGTAAACCAAACCAGGATAGCAAATGTGATTAATTGGCCTATTAAAGTTGCATTAATCTCCATGCTGTTTCCTCACGTTTCTACATTAAGCAACGGCTTGTTGTGCTGCATCAAACACGGCAGATAAAAAGTTGTTGCTGGTAAAGAATAATAACAAACCCAATACAATGGAAATAACAGCAAAGGCGTCGACTAACCCAGCCATAATTAATACACGGACCATTAACATATTGGATAATTCAGGTTGTCTAGCCACCCCTTCAACAAATTTACCGCCTAAAATACCAAAACCAATGGCGGTACCCAGCGATGCCAGTCCAATCAACAACCCCGCCGCCACCGCTTTATAACTTTGCACTTGTGCAATTAAACTTGCAATTTCCATCTGACCTCCTAAATAAACTTAAGTTAACTATTGAGAACGCTATTCGTAACAGATTCTTAATGTGTATCGTGCGCCATACTGAGATAGGCAATGGATAACATCATAAAAATAAATGCTTGAATCGTAATAATTAAAATATGGAAAATAGCCCATATCCCCCCCGGCAACCACTGTGTCCACCAAGGTAGTTGTGCTATTAATATGAAGATTAATTCACCAGCAAACATATTGCCGAAAAGTCGCAACGCGAGCGAAAAAGGCTTCACCAATTCTTCAATAAGGCGAAACAAAATATTCAACGGAAACAAATAAGGGCCAAATGGCGAGGTCAAAATTTCTCGTCCTAAACGCCAACCTTTGACGCTAACATTGTAAAATAAGATCAACACGAAAATGGAAATAGACATGGCGAATGTCATATTAGGGTCGGCTGTGGGTACGATTTTTAAATGAGTCACACCGAACGCATTCGCGAGTCCAGGTAACAGATCAACGGGTAGAAGATCTAATGTATTCATCAAAAATATCCAAACAAATAAGGTCAGTGCCAAGGGTGGAATCAAATCGCTTTTTCCATGAAAAGTATCATTCACAGAGCGTTGCGTAAATTCAATGGCGACTTCAACAAAATTTTGTAATTTTCCAGGAACACCTCGTTGCATCGTGACAGCAACATAACGGAAAATCCCGCCAATCAATAAAGCCGTCACCAACCCCACCAAAAAAGTGTCTAAATTCAGCGTCCAAAAACCATTATCCGTCAACGTAAAGTTAGACAAATTAAGCTGAAGATGCTCTAAATGATGCTGTATGTACGCTTCAGATGAACCACTCATGGTGTCATCCCCTCTTCATAACTGATACCACTGACGTCACAGAATACGCCGCTATTGCAACCATCAAACCCAAAAGACTATAGATAACATCAGCCGATCCATTCTTTACAACGATCAGAAATAGGAGCGCACTCAATACCAACTTGACTATTTCCCCTGCAAAAAAGGCCGTCATAAATAGCATGGCCATTCTAGCACCGGCATAAGCCGTCGCTCGCCATAAAAAAAGGGCTGTGGGAATCCAGTAACACATCCCGCCCGCCCAGGTAGAATAAGCAAGATAACGACTTTGAAATATCCCTATCATGAGCGCAACGGTAGACAGGATGATCCACTGCCCTAGTAGAATAGTTTTGAACTGCGCTCTCACGATTTCATTCGGCTTCACCGCTACCTACCTCCAGGGACGTTAAGTTTGATGGCGTTACACTACAGTCCACAGGAAAAGTTGGGGCGAGTATAATGAGTTTTGTTGGGGTCTGCAATGAAAAAAAATAAGGATTTTTAACTACCTGCGTTTTCTTGGCTATTGAAAATATTCCAATAATGTATCTAACTCTGTTAAATTGCTGTAACCAATGACGAGCTTGCCTTTTCCTTTTGGGTTGCACCGAATAGAAACCGGCATCTTTAATCGTGATGACAACTCTTGCTGTAGACGTATCACATCCGGGTCAATCGCTTTGGGCGTTGAAGGAATCACAGGCGTTAGCCATTGACGGACCAATTCTTCTGCTGCTCGAACAGACAATCCTTTGTGAATAATCTGTTGTGCTGCCGTCAACTGCTGCTCTTCGGAAAGCGAAAGCAAGGCGCGCGCGTGACCCATCTCTAACTCACCTCGCTCAACCAGCGTTTTAACGGATTCGGTTAATGTCAACAAACGTAACAAGTTAGTGACTGCGGCACGAGATTTACCCACCGCATCGGCAACTTGTTGATGCGTCATGGCAAATTCTTCTAATAAACGGTGCAATGCCATGGATTCTTCGATGGGGTTCAAACTTTCGCGCTGAATATTCTCAATTAAAGCAATCGCAACAGCGGCTTCATCTGGAATGTCTTTTATAATAGCGGGAATATGGGTTAATTCTGCCAATTGCGCGGCACGCCAACGCCGTTCTCCGGCTACAATCTCATAGCGTCCGCCCAGCACGTGTCGCACCACAATGGGTTGAATAATGCCTTGTGCTCGTATCGAATTGGCCAAACCTTCGAGCGCATCCGCATCCATATCACGACGGGGTTGATATTTGCCAGGTTGAATCAATTCGATTGGCAAATCAGCCAATTTTTCAGAACGATGTTCCAGAGAGTCTTCAATAAAGGCATTTGAACCCACTAGCAGTGCATCTAATGACTTTCCCAGCCCACGTTTTTTTACCATGATCGGATCCTTATAGCGAGTTAATCTATCTTAATCAATCGAAGAAAGAAGCGCCATGGCAATTGTAGTGAATTTTATTCAAAATACGATAGTGTCATAGAGAAGACGTTGGTCGTGAGAGATCGCCCTGTTTGATAACACTCGCTGTCGTGTTTAACTGACTCATGAGCGCCTCTCCCAATTCGGTTTGATCATTTAACTTTAAAATAGTGAGAATTTCTGTAATAAATGCTTGCTTCTTTGCTTCAGTCATACCTGCTAACCTCGTCTGAATCATCTCAGCTACCAAAGAGATTCCCTGGTCCTTGCGGGTCATTAACTCAAAGGCGAGAATGTCCTCGGTAATAAACCTGCTGATCTTATCAAACTGATGCTGATGCAACGCTTTCACGACAGGCGATATACCCTGATCATCGGGTCTGCAGAGATCCGCTCCAGACGCAATCAGTAGCTCAATTAACGGTTCGTTATCGGTATCCAGTGCCAGATGTAAGGGCGTGATACCACCCTCTCCCCGTTGATTCACCTCTAAATCAATATGCAAGATATCCCAAATAACAAGCAAGGTGAGTAAGTAAGGATCTTCTTGCTTTAACCCATTCAATAAATCATATTCGCCTGTCATCATGGCTTTCGCTAATGAATGAGGGCTATTGGGTTCTTTGCTCTCGTTGTGATGTGTGCTGTCTGGCAATAGCTCGAATTCTTTTTCTAATAGCAATGATTGACACATCTGCTCCATCGTATTCACCTTGCCTTGAATGACATAAGCGGGTAAAGAATTGGCACTCCATCGTTTCAAAAACTGATCGGCGGTAAACACCTCATTGATCCAAGGATCTAACACTACGGTTTCATTACCCCAGCTTTTCCAGTCACTTTCTTCGCTTTCTATAGGGCGATTCAACACAACAAACTGATGATCTAAGTTTTTAAATTTAAAACATTCTATTCTACCTGAAAATTGTTTTCTCACTTCAGCAAGAGCAAAAAAGGATTTTTCTGTGCAAACCCCGGCCTGATAGAACGGGATCAAATCAGAGCCAGCCTTGATGAAAATCTGAGAATGGTATGCTAAATCGAAGTCAGTCAGTTTTTTGGCAGCCGCCTCGAACACGTGTCTCACTTTAAGATATTGCCAATACGGCAAAGCAAACTGCTTATGTTGAAAATGAATGGGGTCAACTAAAGACTCGATGCTGTGACAATTGCTTGCAATCGATTGATTAAATAATCCCTTATAAACAGCGAGTTGGCCCGAAATAGGATGAACCATCACCGGTGAAATATTGGGCGATTTCAATCTGATCATTTGGTTGGTGTATATTAATACGGCTTCCGCCGCTCGTTTAGCTTGTAAAAACGCGAATTCCGGATAAGCTCAATGCTATTCCTGTCATGCCAGCATGCTTTTAGCTGGCATCCAGTGCCATATTAGATGAATCAATATCTAATTTTGGTTTTTTATCATGATGAGTAAAAGC
>JAKBCU010000090.1 GCA_021807565.1 Pseudomonadota bacterium
ATCTGCGATAATAGATATGACTATGTCGATTATGATCATGTTTAAAGGCGTGTAACAACACTCCTAAGTACAAATGATAAAAAAGCAATATGACCACTAAACCTAATTTCATTTGTAGCCAAACCATATGAAGATACGCATGAGGGTTAAAATAGATTAACCATAGCCCAAATACAATCGTTAATATACCGCCTGGGGTAGTGATGCCATAAAATAGCTTACGTTCCATGATAATAAAACGTTCTTTGCTGAGAGTATCTTTTGCCATCGCATGATAAACGTATAATCGGGGCAAATAAAACAAGCCGCTAAACCAAGTGACCATGAAAATAATATGAAATGCTTTAATCCATAACATCGTTACATCTATCCAACCCTTGAAGATGAGGTATAATACCCCATCAAAAAGACGGAGGTAAAGCCTAGTGACTGATTTACTGGTGGTGACCGACAGTGCAGCATCCAAAGTCTGGGAGCTGATTCAAGAAGAAGGCAATGCGAATCTTAAATTACGGGTGTATGTCACGGGCGGAGGTTGCTCTGGCTTCCAATATGGGTTCAGTTTCGATGAAGCCGTTGCCGATGACGACACAGTAATAAAAAAAACTCTGTCTATTCAATCAGATGACGATGATGAAGGCGAAGGCAGTGCCACTGCGGTTGTTCATTTGTTGGTTGATCCGATGAGTTTTCAATACCTCGCCGGCGCTGAAATCGATTATAAAGAAGACATTGAAGGCGCCCAATTCATCATCCGTAACCCCAATGCCAAGACCACATGCGGCTGCGGGTCTTCTTTTTATGCATAAAATCAAAAGGTTAGGTGTTTTCTAGGCAATGTGTTGTACATCTTCTTCCCCAGCATCGTCTCGTTATCCCTCATAAGCTATTTTTTTATCCAATGTGTTAATGATATTTTAATAATTGACCACTATGATTTATTCATAAACAAAAGCAATGAAACAAATTTGAATAAACTAACGAGGTGAAGTGTAATGAGTGGTAGTAGAAATGATAAGTCTTCAATAAACCCAGGTGTAGCTGCTGGCCAGTCAAAAAACTCGCTGGGGCTATTCCTCGAGACATTACAACAGCACGATTATCCAATAAACACAGCTGATGAGGTTCAGGGTACACTGCAGAGCCGGACTACCGTTTTGGGTTATGAGATAGATTGTTTTGCAAAGACCACGACAGTCCTTCAGGGTTCCAAGGCTGGGAACATCACAATAACACAGGACTCTTCAAAACCAAACCATAGGTTCTGCCGAGACAAGCTTCACGCATTCATACAGGAGATAACTTCAGTTCAGAAGCAGGAGATAACTTCAGTTCAGGAGCAGGAGATAACTTCAGTTCAGGAGCAGGAGATAACTTCAGTTCAGGAGCAGGAGGGGAATCGAAATAAGCATTCGAAGACGTTCCGTGTTGGCGGTAAAGTAACTACACAGGACCTTAATTTTTTTGGCCGGGATATGAATTGTTCTACGCCCGTCGAGGGAGTGGTTACCGTTACAAAAAAACAAGATGGTCATGGCAACTCCTTTGCTTACTTGGAAGCGACAGGGAGTGCCTTTCATGAGGGACTTAAAACAGGGGTAGAGTTTAGGATGGGAGCTATCTTCCCTTTGGAAAAGGATAAGCACCTTGTTGAACCAACTTCGCAGACTCCAAATGTTAATAATACGGCGAGTAATTCTCCACCCCCCTCACCTAGGAACTACTTTGGCGGCAATCAATTTGAATAATCCACATCAATCAACAAAGCAGCATGACGGCAAGCAGGCTGTCATGCTTTTGTTCATCCCTTCGTGCTCATCTGATGATTTGATTCAATAGGCCCCACTACAAAAACCCGGTATACTGAGGGTATTAGAATAGTGCCAGCATGAGGCCACTATGCAAATAGAAACATTATTAGAATGTAGTGTCAAAAAAGCCGCGTCCGATTTGCATATTCTGCCAGGATTGCGGCCCATGCTGCGTATCAATGGCATCTTATTGCCTGTCAAAGAGTTAGAGCCCCTCACGCCTAGCGAAGCAAAAACCTTGGTGTATAGCATTTTGTCTGAGCGGCAACAGCAATTATTTGAAAAAAACTTAGTATTAGAAATGGCGTTACCGATGTCCCATATCGGTAATTTCCGTGTCAGTGCTTTTCATCAATTAAACGGTGTGGCGGCGGTATTTCGCGTCATTTCAGAAACAGTGCCCACGTTTGATCAATTAGGCTTGCCCAAAATACTCGAATCAGTCTTGGCATTGCCGCACGGCTTAATTTTGGTAACAGGCCCCACAGGCTCAGGTAAAACAACTACGTTAGCAGGCATGATCGATTATATTAATACGACACAAGCATGCAATATCATCACGATCGAAGACCCCATCGAATATGTACATCAACGCAAACAAAGTATTTTTAATCAATTACAAGTCGGTCGTGATACACCGGATTTTGCCACTGCCTTGCGTTCTTCATTAAGACAAGACCCCAACGTGATTTTAATCGGTGAGCTGCGCGATTTAGAAACCATGCGCCTTGCGTTAACAGCCGCCGAAACAGGGCATTTGGTGTTGGCCACGCTGCATGCACGATCAGCCCCTTTGGCGATCAATCGGTTTGCGGATGTCTTCCCGACGGAAGAAAAAAATCGCGTGCGAACGTTATTGTCTGAAACCACGCAAGCCGTGATTTGCCAAACCCTAGTCAAAAAAATTGCCGGCGGACGCATTGCCGGTTTTGAAGTGATGTTGGCTACGCCGGCTATTCGCCATTTTATTCGTCAAGATATGCCAGCGCACATGGAATCCACCATGCGAATGGGTGCCGCCAAAGGGATGTGTACCTTAGATCAATATCTGCAAGACTTGGTGGCCAAACGACAAGTGAATGCGCTGGTGGCATCCAATGTGCTCTTTAATCGCAATATGTTTCGTGAAAGTCCTGAATGACATAAGTTGAGAATGACGTTATATTTCAAAGTGTTACGGAATGGCTTATGCCATACTGATGTTAGTGAACGTCAGTATTGCCTAAGAGCCTTAAATAAAATCTTCTATTTCTATACGAGATATTCAAAAAATTTAGCTTAGAACGCCTTCCTCCTGGCGGAGGAAGGCGTTCTAAGCTATTTCGCAGATAAAGTTGGGATATTTGTTTTTGATCCCCCCCATCCGCCCTTCGGGCACCTTCCCCCTGG
>JAKBCU010000043.1 GCA_021807565.1 Pseudomonadota bacterium
ATACATTTGTTTCGATATGGATTTAAAAGAATTTACAAAAGATTCCCTCATCTTTTGTTTTAACTGAACACCTTGTTTCGAAGTGATTTTCGATGAATTAATCGAAAGATTTTGAAAAACTTCGCCTACTTTGGCTAAGCTCCCTCTATGCGATTCAATCGCCTCGCGCATGCTAGTTAATGTTCTATATTGACTACTAGCAGGTTTAAATGTTTTTCCCAATAACTGAATATTGCTATCTAACTCTGTTTCACGATCTTGTAATCGCTTTAACTGGTCAGAATTAGATAAATGATTTTCTTTCGCTTTAAGAATTTCTGCTTTTTCTTCTTCAAATTTTTTTAAAACACTTTCCATTGCTTTTAATATAGGGTCAGCATCTGCTGCACCACCTCCTGAAAGAAGCTCTTGGTTATTTTTTTCATTTACATTACCTAGTGCTGATTGTACTTCTGGAATTGTTTTCGCATTTTCTATGATAGACTTTCTATTTTTTTGAGCGGAATCTAGTTCAGACTGTAAATTTGTTTTAAATTCACGATATACTGTTCTAGATGCTTTTACATAAGCCTCGAATTTTGTAGCATTGAAATGATCCTCTTTCAAGCTCCTCGCTGCAGCGATAGCAGAATTAATCGATGTAATAACAGTTTTGACATTTTCAGTAGAGATGATGCCATTTGCATCATCTTTACATCTCTCAAACAGCCTAATACCATCATCTAAACTAGACCATTGTTCTTGTTCTACTGCACCGTGAAGTCTATCATAAAGCTTTTCGGAGAAGTTTATTTCATTTTTTCTGAGAAACATAAAAAGCCTCCATCAAGTTTCTCTGCACACACTGCAAGTATAGATGCTTATTTCAGAAAGTGGCTTGTTCTCCCAAATTACATCAAAGAGTTATGAAAAAATACAATCACGTCTTCATCTGATGTCATAGTAACGTCAGTATTGTTTAAGAAAACTTTAACTCTTTGAAATATAATAAAATTTGTCATTCCCCGACCTTGTCCTTCCCGCGAGGGGGGGAACCATTCTGAAATAATCTCCAACAAGCATTTGTGAGAAAATAGTTATGTTGCAATATTATATCTATCTGCTATCCAGTGGAAAATAGGGCACATTATACGCAGATGTAACAAGTGACCTAATCAAGCGTGTCTATGAACATAAAGAAAGTTTAATAGATGGATTCACTAAAAAATATAAAGTTCATCAGCTTGTTTATTATGAAACACATGATGATATTCTTGAATGCGAATTAAGAGCTGAAAATTAATTTTCAGTTTTTAATTCGCATAATAGTATATTACTATATATCGATATTCGATATATAATCTTGGCATAAGGAATTTTAAAAGCAAAACTGCTCAAGATAGATTTGATGGAACCATGTCTGCATCGACAAGAAAGGTTTCTGTAGCTTTGCATAACAAAATTAGAAGACTATTCGATCAGTTAAATGGAGCAACTAAAATTGAAACGTTGCGTGTACCTCCTGGAAATAACCTAGAGAAACTGAAAGGTAATTTAAAAAATTACTGGAGCATAAGAGCGAATGGGCTAAGAATATATATTTTTCAAAAATGCCGACGTAAAATCTTGTGCCATAGCCGGTTTGCCAAACAAAGGTCCTTGCATAATAACACATCCTTGTTCAGTCAAAAATTGTTTTTGTTTGATGCTTTCTACTCCGTTTGCAATAACCGTTAGTTGTAAACTCTTTGCTAATGCAACTATCATTTTCACAATGGCTCCACTTTCTTTGTTGACCGTCACATCTTGAATAAAGCTAGCATCTATTTTTAAACTATCAACTGGTAAACGTCGTAAATGTTGCAAAGAAAGCTGCCCCGTACCAAAATTATTAATCGAGAGTTGTACGCCTAAATGTTTTAACATATGCAACATTTTTTCAAGTTGATCCATCTCAGCATGTAATGAGGTTTCAGAAATTTCGATGACTAAGCTTTCTGGGCTTAAATGCATTTCTTGTAACACGTTTGAAATTTTGTGGACTAAATGGGTGTTTTCCAACTGTTTTGAAGAAATAGAAATGGCAATCGCATTAGGTGTAAAACCGCTTGATTTCCATTTAACTAAATGACGGATAGAATTACGCAGTAGCCATTCTTCAATGGCAACAATTTTGCCGCAATTTTCGGCTAACCTTGAAAATTCATTAAAAGTTACCAAACCAAAATCAGGATGCTGCCAATGCAGCAATGCTTCCATGCAAACAATTTCTTTTTTCTCCACATTCACTTGAGGCTGATAATACACGGTAAAATCTTGATAAACCAAATCGCTTCGTAAACTGTTACTTAGTATCAGTTCACGTTGACTGACTGCATACATTTCTGATCGGTAAAATTGATAGTTGTTGCGACCTCGCGATTTCGCTTGATGTAATGCCGTCGCTGCATTTTTCAATAAGATTTTTGCGTCATTACCATCTGTCGGGTAAATGGCAATGCCAATACTAGCAGTCACATAGATTTCCTGTTCTTGCACGCGAATTGGCTGGGCCACGGCATTTAAAACGCGTTGTGCCACATAGGCGGCCGTTTCTGCTTTCGATAACTGAGGCAAAATGAAAACAAACTCATCGCCCACAAAACGACTCACTGTATCTACTTGACGAATACATTCTGTAAGTCTTGATGCAATTTCTTTTAACAAAATATCACCTGCATCATGACCCAACGCATCATTAATTACTTTAAACCCATCCAAATTTAGAAAAATGACAGCAAATGTCAGTTGGTAACGCTGGCTTTGATTTAGGGTTAACTGTAATCGGTCTTCAAAAACCCCTCGACTAGGGAGATGGGTTAAAACATCTGTCAAGATATTATGAGAAACGGCTTCTTTCAACGCAAACAGTTCCATGCTAAGCGAACGCTGCAGGTCAATTTCTTTTAAAAATTGAATTTCTGCTGTTTTGAGTTGCTCTTTGACTTGTTTAAGCTGGTTGCTGCTGCGCAACAGATAATAGGCAAGGACCAAAATAATTGCAAATGCAATAAAAATGAAAGCAATTAGCAGAAACACGGTAACTCCCTCCTTTCGTGTTTGCCTCTCTTTTCAGCCTATCATCTTTCAGCATCGGTGCAAGCAAATCTGGCAAAAAAAGCACTTGATATGGATATAAAATGGCTTTTGATGCCTTGTTGTGGCGCTTTTTTGAACTATCCACCCCAGCTATCAGGCGCCTGGATAGCTTGCGGTCTGACTTTTAATACAAATTGCCTAAAGGGTTCAAATGCCGTTGCATCCGAGGGAACCGGTAATGGAGATGCTTTAAACACAGCCGCTTGGGCTGATCGATCCATCCCTTCATTTCCACTGCTTTTCATCAACTGAACATCTAACACAATACCGCCTGGCGCCACACGAATTAATAATTCTGCATACAGTGTTTTATCAACATGCCCTGGTAGCAACCAGTTCTGACTGATTGCTTGTAAGATAAGCGCTTTATATTTGTTGACTTCACCCTGAGCTCGTTGCGTACGCACACCTTCTAAGCGTTCTTGTTCTGCTTTCATTTGTTGCTGTAACGATTTCATTACCATGAGCTTCATTTGTTTTTTTAAATGATCGGCCATTTCTTTTTGTTTCACTTTTTTCTGCAGTTGCTTTTCTTTTTTTAAATCTAATAATAATTGTTCTGCTAATTTCGCTTTATCCCGTTTTAAGTTATCTTTTTTATCCGAAATGGCAATGACCTCTTTTTTAACGGAAGGTTCTTCGATTTTCTTTATCTCTTCTTTGGGGAATGACTTAGCAACAAGAGGTGGCTGTTTAATCGGCTTCGCTGCAAGCACAGCGGGTGGACTCATCATGGTTGCTTGAATCACATCCTGTTGATTTGAATTGTCCAATACTGGCATACGCGAACTCGCGTCGTAACTGATAATAATCAGCGTCAACATAACAAGGTGCAGCAGTAACGATAAAAAAAAAGTGTGATGCTGTGTGGATTGCCGATATTGCATGTTCACTACCCTTCAGATGGGGGCGAAGCAGGCGGCTGAGTAATCAAGCCAACACTTTTAGCACCGGCTGTTTGCAGAATTGCCATGGCCTCAATGACTTTGCCGTAGTTGGTATCTTTATCACCGCGAACTAATACGGGTCTCTGTTGCTCCGATGTGGCGTCAGCCTCCAGTTGCATCGTGACCAGATGACTTAAAACACGAGCAGTGATAGGTTGATGAGGCTTATCCGATGTGCTCAGGTAAAAACTCCCTGCGGCATCGACAGTAACAATTAAAGGCTCTTTTTGTTGTGGAGGTAATGACTTTGCCGTTGTTTCAGGCAAATGAATTTTAACCCCTTGCGTCAAAAGAGGGGTCGTTATCATAAAAATAACAAGCAATACTAACATCACGTCAATAAAAGGAACCACGTTCATCTCAGCAATCGGCCTTCGTGAATGGCGTTGATTTAGAAATTGCATACGTTAAGACTCCATCAAGGATTCAGTATCGGTCATGGGTTGACGATGCACACCTTGTAATTGACGAAAAAGGATATTAGCCAATTCATCTTGAAAGGCGTCAAACCGATTAAGTAGTTGATTAATTTGGCTTGAATACCGATTATAGGCAACCACTGCTGGAATGGCCGCAAATAAACCCATTGCTGTTGCGATGAGGGCTTCTGCAATACCTGGCGCAACCATTGAAATCGTTGCTTGTTGTACTGTTGCTAACGCACGGAACGACAGCATAATGCCCCAAACAGTGCCAAACAAACCTACATAAGGGCTAATGGAACCGACTGTTGCTAACACCGGTAATTGCGCTTCCAATTTATCTTGTTCACGCATTTGTGAAACGCGCATCGCTCGCTGAACATTTTGCAAAATCGATGCCGCATCCACCGTTGTTTGTTTTTGCATACGCATAAACTCTTTAAAACCCGCGTTAAAAATCGCCTCCACACCCTCGAGATCCGATCGACGCCGCATACTGTCTGTATACATGGCGGATAAATCACCGCCCAACCAAAATACATTTTCAAAGCGTGTCGTCGCTTCGCGGATTTTTTTCACGTAGAGTGCTCGCTGCATGATATAACTCCATGATAAAACAGAGGCAGCCATTAAGAGCACCATAATGAATTTCACGACGATGCCGGCATTGATAAAATACGTCCATAAAGATGAATCGAAAGTCACTGGGTTATCTCCACTTGTCATTAGTACGCCGTGTTTAGGATTATAACTGATTTTTCTACTCATCCAATAAACTTAAATTTTTCTGCGGAAGTGTTTTTTCCGGCATCTTGATACCAAAGTGCGAATAAGCGTGCCGAGTTGCAATGCGTCCACGGGGTGTACGTATAATAAACCCTTGTTGAATAAGAAAAGGTTCAATGACATCCTCTATAGTGCCACGCTCTTCACTCATCGCTGCCGCTAAATTATCTATCCCGACCGGTCCACCATCAAATTTATCGATCAAGGCAAGTAGTAATTTTCTATCCATCATATCGAAACCTTGATCATCCACATCGAGTAGATCTAATGCACGCCGAACAATTTCACGCTCGACCTTACCCTGACTCTTGACTTCGGCATAATCTCGCACCCGCCGCAACCAACGATTGGCGATTCGAGGTGTACCGCGTGATCGTTTAGCCACCTCTTCGGCACCTGCTTCATCAATCGGAATACCTAAAATAGCTGCTGAACGTCGTATAATTTGTGCAAGTTCATTCACTTGATAAAACTCAAGTCGTTGCACAATACCAAATCGATCTCGCAAAGGTGATGTTAATAATCCTGCTCTCGTCGTTGCCCCCACTAAGGTAAACGGCGGTATATCTAATTTGATAGAGCGTGCTGCAGGTCCTTCCCCTATCATAATATCCAATTGGTAGTCTTCCATAGCGGGATATAATACTTCTTCAACCACTGGGCTCAATCGATGAATTTCATCAATAAATAAAATATCATTTGCTTGTAAGTGAGTTAACAGTGCGGCGACATCACCCGGCCGCTCTAACACTGGACCTGAGGTTTGTCTCAAACCAACCCCCATTTCATTGGCAATGATATGTGCCAATGTCGTTTTCCCTAAACCAGGAGGACCAAAAATTAATACATGATCTAATGCATCTCGCCGGGTTCGTGCTGCTTCAATAAAAATACTCATTTGTTCACGCACATTCTCTTGCCCAATATAATCTTGTAACAAATTGGGCCGAATGGCTCTATCGATGGGATCTTTATCGCCTGGTGAAATCATTCTTTCTTCATTCATACCACCATCTCCCTTAATGCTGAACGAATCATTTCTTCGCTACTTAAATTCCCATCATCCACTTTGGCAACTGCACGACTAGCTTCTTGCGGTTTATAGCCTAAGGCAATTAAAGCAGACACAGCATCTTGAACGAAATGATGCCGTGTTTGACGCTCACTGCTGATCGAAGCTATTCCTACATCCGTCAGAGCGCTTGACGGCTTCACTTCCAACTTATCACGCATTTCTATGATTAATCTGTCAGCGGTTTTTTTACCAATTCCAGGTAAACGAGTCAAACGACCGGTATCCTGATTGACGATGCAATGCATAAATTCATTGGGTTCTATGCTAGATAAGATCGTCAATCCCAGTCTGGGGCCAACCCCATTCACTTTTAACAGCGTCCTAAACAAGGACCGTTCATCTCGGGTGAAAAAACCATATAAGTGATGAGCATCTTCTCGCACGATGAAATGCGTGAATAACAAAACAGACTCTCCGATATCCGGTAAATGATAAAACGTGCTCATTGGCGCGTCGATTTCATAGCCAACGCCATTGACATCTAATACTAATTGCGGAGGTTGTTTTTCTAAAATACGGCCGCACAATTGTCCAATCATATTACATCCTTTACGTTTTGTGATGAGTATCGGGTGGACGAAACGATCGCCATGATGAGCGTTTGCTGCGTACTGTTTTCCCCGCTTGTTTTAAACTAAATCGACTATGTGCATGACATAATGCAATCGCTAAGGCATCAGCGGCATCTGCTTGAAGCGCGTGTGAAATCGTTAAGAGGCGTCTCACCATGTGTTGCACTTGTGTTTTATCCGCTGCACCATACCCCACGACCGATTGTTTGACTTGGCGTGCAGAATATTCAGCAACGGGCAAACCCAAGGCAACAATAGCAGCACCCCGTGCTTGTCCTAATTTCAATGCCGAGTTGGGATTTCGATGCATAAAAATCTGTTCAATCGCTGCTTCATGAGGAGAATAGTATTGAATGATTTTTTGCAACTCGACAAAAATCTTTTGTAGACGCTCTCCCATACTCAAACTGACTAAGGAGACACAGCCACTGTCCAGATATCGACTTTGGTGACTTTCCCATTGAATAACACCATATCCAGTATAACAAGAGCCTGGATCGATACCGATAATGATGGTCATGGTTGCGTCCTTTGCCCACAGATGATGCCTTCGACGAGGGGCTCAGAATGATAGTAATCCGCACATTATAACGCGGCGAGCATTTCTTCAGGAATATCCGCATTAGAATAAACTTGTTGCACATCGTCCAATTCATCTAACATATCGATCAGCCGCATGAGCTTTTCTGCTGCCTCTTTTTCATTCACCGGCACTTGAAGTTTAGCCGCCATGGTGATTTCTGACTGGTCCGCATGAAATCCATCTTGAGAAAGCGCCTTTTTCACGGCAAGAAATTGTTCGGGCGCTGTATACACCTCTACACTTTTGTCATCATTGACAATGATGTCATCCGCTCCTGCTTCTAATGCCATTTCCATTAACCGCTCTTCATCGACGCCTGGCGCAAACATCAACTGACCTTGCTGATTGAATAAGTAAGCCACCGAGCCATCCGTTCCCAGATTCCCGCCGCATTTCGTAAACGCATGCCTGACTTCTGCAACCGTACGATTGCGATTATTGGTCATACAATCAACCATCACTGCAACGCCACCAGGACCATAGCCCTCGTAACGCACTTCTTCAAGCATATCCCCTTCCATACCACCCACACCTCGTTTGATGGCACGATCAATCACGTCTCTCGACATATTGGCATCCAGCGCTTTATCGAGTGCTGCACGCAATCTGGGGTTAGAGTCAGCCTCTGGACCGCCTAATTTAGCAGAAACCGTGATTTCACGAATCAGCTTGGTATAACGTTTTCCCTTTATCGAATCTTGTTTTGCTTTGCGATGCTTAATATTAGCCCATTTACTATGCCCTGCCATGTTCACTCCACTCTATCAAGATTTATCCACGGGTGCTGTTGTATTCATTTTTTTTCTGGGTTGATGTTCGCACGAATTCGAATACCTAACTCAACTAACTGTGCAGGATCCACTGTCGATGGTGCATCCGTTAAAGGACAACTGGCACTTTGCGTTTTAGGGAATGCAATCACGTCACGAATGGACGTAGCACCTGTCATCAACATGGCCAATCGATCTAATCCAAATGCTAACCCACCATGAGGAGGACAGCCAAATTTTAATGCATCGAGTAAATGGCCGAATTTCTGACGAGCCTCTTCTTCAGAGATGTTGAGTGCACGAAACACAGCCATTTGTATATCTGGTGAACTAATACGGATGGATCCACCACCAATTTCAGTCCCATTTAAAACCATATCATAAGCACGCGCCATCAGATTGATTGGATCCTGATTCAGTTCACTGACATCGTTTATTTTGGGCGCGGTAAAAGGATGATGACAGGCCGTTAAACGCCCCTCACGTTGTTCAAACATAGGAAAATCGACTACCCACAGCGCCTGCCAACCCGTTTGTACCAAACCCAGCTCATGGCCCACTTTAACACGCAAAGCGCCTAGTGATTCATTAACAATTTGCGTTTTATCTGACCCAAAGAAAATAATATCGCCTTCTTTGGCTTTCGTTCGTTCAATCATACTTTTTACGACGGATTCAGGTAAAAATTTTAAAATCGGGGACTGCAATCCATCTGCATTATATTTGATGTAAGCAAGCCCTTTAGCGCCAAAAATACTGACGTACTGCGTATAGGCATCAATTTCTTTGCGACTGAGAGCAGCACCCCCCGGTACATGCAATGCGGCAACCCGACCCTGCGGATCATTGGCGGGACCAGAGAATACGTTAAATTCGACATGGCGCATGATATCGCTCATGTCTATGAGTTCAAGTGGAATGCGTAAATCCGGTTTATCTGAACCGAAACGTGCCATCGCTTCGGCATAACTTAAACGCGGCAATGGGTTAGGCAATTCCACCTTCATTAAATCTGCAAACAAACCACGAATCATCGCTTCAATGAGAGGTAATAGCTCATCTTCATTTAAAAAAGAGGTTTCAATATCCAGTTGAGTAAATTCAGGTTGTCTATCTGCACGTAAATCTTCATCGCGAAAACAACGTACTACTTGATAGTAACGATCCATGCCTGCCATCATCAATAATTGTTTAAATTGCTGTGGTGATTGGGGCAGTGCAAAAAAATGACCCGGTTTCGTTCGACTGGGCACAAGGTAATCTCTGGCACCTTCCGGTGTTGCCTTCGTCAAACACGGCGTTTCAATATCGAGAAATCCATGTTTGTCTAAATAATTTCTTAAGTAACGTATCATCTCTGCGCGAAATCTCATTCGCTGCAACATCTCCGGACGACGCAAGTCTAAATAGCGATAACGTAACCGTGTTTCTTCGCTCACATCATGATAGTCATCGATTGGGAATGGCGTCGGTTCTGAGCGGTTTAATACGGTGATTTCGAGTGCTTCAATTTCAATATCCCCCGTTGCCAATTCTGTATTAACAGTACCGGCTGGGCGATGTCTGACACGGCCTTTAACTTGTAACACATATTCGTGACGAACGGATTCGGCCATGCGGAATGCCGTTTGATTGGAAGGTGCAACGACTACTTGCACTAAGCCTTCTCGATCGCGCATATCTAAAAAAATAACGCCGCCATGATCACGTCGTCGGTGCACCCAACCCACAATCATGACATTTTGATCCAACACTGTTTTTGTCACTTGACCACAATACTGACTACGCATGCACTTAACCTTTAATTATTTCATTGTTTTTTGAATGTGATGATTGGGTTGCATCACACCCAATGAAATCACAAATTTTAACGCTTGATCGACCGTCATGTTCAATTCGATGACTTGTCTACGCGGTATCATCAATAAAAATCCCGATGTGGGGTTCGGTGTGGTTGGCACATATAAACTCACCATGGGCTCACCTCCTCCCGCTTGTTCTATTTCACCCACCACATCCCCTGTTTGAAAAGCGATCGTCCATGCTCCTTGCCTGGGATATTCGATCAATAACACTTTTCGGAAGGATTGTCCTCCCGGGCTGAATAAGGTTTCTAGTACCTGCTTCACACCCGCGTGAATAGTTCTAACCAGCGGAATTTTCCCGACGAAGGAATCCCACAAATCCACTAACTTTGAACCAACTAAGTTAGCCGCCAATAAGCCCGTAAAAAAAATTACGAGCAACGTGATAATAACCCCGATTCCGGGTATATGCACACCCAGTAATGCATCAGGTTGATATTCTTTAGGTAATAGCAACATCGTGCTATTTAAAATGCCGACAAGAAAATTGATCACCAAAATAGTGACCCAAATCGGCAACCACACTAAAAGACCCGACAGAAAATAACGTCTGGCATATAACATGATTTTATACTGTTGCAGGAATGCCCCCATGGCTATGTCTCCGAAGTCGATGTTCCTGTGGTTGATGAGCTATCGTTGGTGCCGCTATCACTCGTTTTCGACTCATTGCTCGCAGGTCCTTCTTTCGCTTGACTGGATTTAGACTCTGCTTGAGTTTTGTTACGAAAATCGGTGGCATACCAGCCCGTCCCTTTTAATTGAAATCCAGCTGCCGAAATCAATTTTTGTAAGGTCGTTTGATGGCAGACTGGACAATCCACCAGGGGCTGATCAGACATCTTTTGAAATGCTTCAAGCTGGTGTCCGCAAGCTTGGCATTGATATTCATAAATCGGCATGATTTAACCTCAAATTCTTCTATTAGTAGCGGCGAAAATGGTGTATTTTATCGCGAGTTTAGCATGAGTAAAAGGTATATATTGTATTTATCAATGAGGCCATCATGAGTTCTATTCTTGTTCTTTATTACAGTCGATATGGTGCTGTAAAACAAATGGCTCAACATATTGCAAGAGGCATTGAGTCTGTTGCCTCGATGGAAGCCCGGATTCGAACTGTCCCTGCTGTATCCACGACGACAGAAGCCACTGAACCAAGCGTACCGGATCAAGGCGCACCTTATGTTCAGTTGACCGATTTAAAAGAATGTGTAGGTCTTGCTCTCGGTAGCCCTACCCATTTTGGAAATATGGCAGCACCGATGAAATATTTTATTGACACCACAAGTAGTCTTTGGCTTTCGGGCAGTTTGGTCAACAAACCAGCTGCCGTATTTAGCTCCACCAGTAGTTTACATGGCGGACAAGAAACAACCCTGCTTAGCATGATGTTGCCTTTATTTCATTTAGGCTATTTATTAATTGGATTACCTTATACTGAACCGGATTTAACGACGACACTCAGCGGCGGCACGCCTTACGGTCCCACCCATTATACAGGGCCGGACGGCAAAAAACCGATTAGCGAAGAAGAACAACGGCTGTGTTTTGCAATGGGTAAACGATTAGCCGAAATTGCGTCTAAATTAAACTCAGCAGAGGGTTAATGCTATTCGTTATGACACTGGATTCAGTTTAGCCGAATTGGTCATTGCTATCGCTCTCATTGGAATACTGAGCTCTCTCAGTATTCCAATGTATCTGGATCATTTGACCCGTGCCGATCGATTGCAAGCTGAGCTTGCTTTAACCCGATTGGCCGGCGCCATGGAACAGTATTATCTTGAACACGACACGTATGAAGGCGCCTCACTCAGCCAATTAGGGATGCCGGCCAATATCGGTCCGAATCATTATCAATTAGACATTGCCAGTGCTACGTCTCAGGGATATTCACTTGACGCCATCCCAGTCAATCTGCAAGCAAAAAGAGATGTCGCTTGCGGAACCCTTTCATTCAATTCATCCGGTCAGAAAAAAGTGTCTGGCACGGCCGGATTAAATAACTGCTGGTAATGTTCCGACTATGATCATGTGACTCTTTGATTATAAAAGATTTTTTTATCGCATTAGGGTGTAATCTCAATAGGGCTTTCCTAGACTGTAGACCTCGTTATTTTTGATTGTGCTATAATTACACAAGACAGATAATGAGGAAAGAAGGATGTCTGATGTCAGAAAAGAATTAAAAACATTGCGTGAAATTGACAAATTAGATGAAAAGGCAGTTGCTTCACTCAAAGCGCTAGCTGCCGGCCTATTAGATGAAAAATATAAAAAGTTAACATTTTCGATGCTTTATTTATTACCTATCGATTCATGGTGGCGTGTTTTTGTTGATGGTTGTGATCAGTATGAGAGGACTCCTGTAACCAATTTTGAAAGTCGAGAACCGGGATATTTTCAGGCAATTTTTACGGCCTGGGATATGGCGTTAAAAAAACTCTTAACAGGTAAGATTGAAATCGACATAGCATTTATTTTAGAGCTACATAAAATGGCATTAACAGAAGTGAATCAGACTAACTATGGAAAAGAGGAAAAAGCATTGATAGGGAAATTTTATAATGAAAAAGTGTGTCGAGGCATTAGATTATCGTGGCGTATCGCTACCTCTGAAGGGATAAAACAAATTCTGACAAAAATGACACATCAGAGACCAGACCGAAATTTTATCAGTGTCTCTATTTATCCGATTGAATATCCTCGTGAGATTAATCGCTATTTGAGCAGCAAGACAAGTGAAGCTCTTTTTGATGAACTGCCAGCTGATGAATATATATCCATTTCTAGCAATAACAAGATGACACATAATAAAATTATTGTTACTCAGGAAAATATCAAAAACATTACAATAGACCTATTTGAGACAACAGTTTTTATGGAATCTAATCTGGATTTAGAGCAAAAATCTTATGATGCCGTGGTTCAGTGGTATCTAGACTGTTTTCACAATGACATGAAGGAAAGCGAAACCTCTGGATATGAACAGCTAAAAGCAATAGTCAAATTGGTTCAAGATTGTGAGCAACTTCATCCGTTCAAAGACGGGAACGGCCGAACGTTTTGTATGCTATTATTGAATTATTTGCTATTAAGATACGGATTTCCGCCTACTATACTCTATCAACCCCTAGCGATTCATGGCTATTCGCTAGATGAGGCGGTTCTGCTTGTGTACAACGGAATGGTCTCAAGTTTATCTGTAGTAGAGAAAAATACTGAGACATACCCTCAGCTTATTGAATCTGAGCTGTTATTTTTACAACAACTTCAGGCAATGAAAATGTTATCGACTACACTGGGTGGAGAATTAAATAACTCTCTTTTGTCATCAACAAGCGAAAAAATATCACCTAAAAACGCGAATTCCGGATAAGCTCAATGCCATTTGCTGGCATGCCAGCATGCTTTTAACGCAATGAAATGGACTCATCCAGTTTTGCAAGAACAACTTCATTGAAAAATAGTCATAGGTTTGCGTTCGTATATCCGGCATCTTTTGAAGAAAATTTCTTCCGCGTGCCATGATGAAATTCGCGCACAGATTCCTCAGCATTTAATTCTTCATAAAGCTTTTGTATATGTTGCTCCATAAAAATACTTAGTCGCCCCTGAACAACCCCTTATACGGCTAACGATGGTGATGGAAGTAGCCGCATGATTTTCCTTAAATTAAATGCACAACCCGTTAAAACGGCATTAATCATATCGCCTGTTTTTCCAAGCAAA
>JAKBCU010000044.1 GCA_021807565.1 Pseudomonadota bacterium
AGCGTCTTTACCGAGTTTTGCTGCGACGAATTTTGAATTGAATTCAGGAACCATTCCTGTTTCAACCGTACAATTTATTCGTGCCACCAGTGGTAATGGTTCAAGCAGCACACCTTATGTGATAACGGATGTGTATGGATTAGAAGGAATCGGTTCTAATTCAACGACATTAGGTTATTCATATACGTTGGGCGGCAATATTGATGCATCAGGTACAAGCGGTTGGAATGGTGGTGCGGGGTTTGTGCCAATTGGAAATGATCCAAATGCGGCGAACAATGGTACAACTAATTATACCGGCACATTTAATGGAAGCAATTATACAATCAATGGGTTGTATATTAGCTTGCCTAGTTATAGAAGCGGTGCTTTGTTTGATGATGTTGGTGGCTCAGCCCTTATCGAAAATGTGGGGGTAACAAATGCAAACATTTCTGCTGGATACAATGTGGGTGCTTTAGTTGCACTGTTTAATGCTGGAACAATTCAAAATAGCTATTCGACAGGTACTCTTGCAGCGACCATAAATGATGCTTGCCCGTATGGATGCGGTGCAGGCGGATTAATCGGTCAAAGCATGAGTTCAAGTGCAAGCGTAAACACCTCATACAGCGGCGCTAATGTGTCAGGGTATAACTCAACGGGTGGGTTTGCTGGCTATAATGCGGGGCCGATTTCAAATAGTTATTCATATGGTTCTGTTACGAATTCAGCAGGTAATGGTACTACCAGTTTTGGTGGTTTTGTCGGTTATCAGAATAACACAATAACCAATTCTTATAGCACAGGACTTGTTACTGCTTCAGCGGGAGGTGGATTTGTTGGTCGTGAAGCATGGTCGACACTTTCGAATAGTTTTTGGGACATTGGTACTTCAGGTAAAACAAACGGTTATTCCATTCTTAATGGAAGCGGCATTTCTAATTTTGATGGCGGCTGTTTTGGAAATACAACATGCAATTTGTCTGCGATTACCAATGCGAGTAATGCGGGCGGTACGCCAGTTAATTTGGCTTTACAAAGCACTTATTCAAACGTAGGTTGGGACTTCACTAACACGTGGGGCATCATCAACGGCAGTTCTTATCCCTATCTGAAAGCGTTTTACAGCAGCACACCTCGTGCGATTTCAGGCGGTACGTCAGCAGGCGCTAATGCAGCTGTAAAATTAGTGTCGAATGGTTCCAGCATTGACACAGCGTATACCGGCGCAAACGGCGCATTTTATTTCTTAGAACCGAATGGTACGGTAGCAGACAGCAGTGATTTGTTAGCGTATTTAAGCGGTTCCTCAACGAAAGGCAATGTCATTTCCATTGCGCCCACGAGCGGCGGCAGTCTCACGGGATTAGGAATTACTAGCAGTGCGGTGACAGCAAACACGACGGCTGGGGCGTTGAGTAATACCGCCTTAAGCACCGCCAAAGGCAGTTTGAGTGATACGGATATTTTATACAGTGTGTCAGGCGGCAATTTAAGTTTGACAAGCGGTGATGCCTTTATCACATCCGGTACCAATGCCTATACGCTAGATGGTAATGTGACCACGACGAGTGCCAATCAAACCATTGGAGGAGGCTTACTCTTATCGGCGGCCAATCCTGTCTTACGGGCGGCCACATCGGGTGATATTACTATTGCTGGAAATGTTGCCGGTGGTGGTAATGCACTGACGATCGATACGTCTGGCAGTCATAGTCGTATTGCTGGCGTCTTAAGTGGTACAGGAACTTCTCTTACTAAGGAAGGAACTGGAACACTGGTATTAGCAGGTACAAATACCTATGATGGTGTGACAACGATTAATGGGGGAACGTTGGTCGTCAGTAATGCCCGTGGATTGGGCAGTGCGAATTCAGGCACCACAGTCAATGCTGGCGCTACGTTATCGTTCAATTCGGCAAACTCCAGTGAACCGATCACATTAAATGGCGGCGTATTAACAGGCCAAGGTAACCCCATATTGACTGCCCCCATCACATTAGCAACAGGATCGAATGATGTGATAGATTCAGCAGTGGATACACTTACCCTCAATGGGGATATTAATGGATCGGGTAATTTAACAACGCAAGGGGCTGGTTTCCTCTCTATCAAGGGTAGTTTGGGTAATACGACTCGATTGACCAGTGCAACCCTAGGTGCGAATACAGCAATCACAGGATCCGTTTATACATCAGGCGATCAAGTATACGATCATCCAATCACGTTAACAGCGAATGCAACTTATGATAGCAGCGGTGGCAACGTGACGTTTAACAGCACGATTGATGGTGGTTATGCTATGACAGTGGATGGCGGCACCATTACGTTGGGTGCAGGAGTAGGTCAGACTATACCTTTAAGCAGTATCACAGCGAATGCGTCAAATAGTGTTCAGATCAACGGTGGAGTCAATGCTACGGTTGCAAGTCAAATTTATAATGGATTAGTGGCATTAGGGGCCAATGCCATTTTGACCACGACAGGCGATACCTCGGGAAATACCAACATGAGTTTAGCTCAGGGGGTGAATGGCCATAATCATAATTTAACGATTCAATCCATCGCGCCGAACTCATTTGTGCTGAGCTTAGGGAGTGTTTCCAACGTGCCCGTGTTGACCATCACGGGTCAATATACTCCTCCTGTTCCGGCACCTACTACACAAGAGACCACTCAGTTAGTAGCTCCTGTTGTAGTACAAGCGTCGATGCCTGCGACGGTTAGTTCTGATACAAGTAATGTCTCATCGAATTCATCGCAAAGTAACCCTTTTGATCATGCATCTGATTTGATGAATGGCTCGTCTGAAACGACCGATACACATTCCGTTAATGCGGTATTGGGGAATGCCGATTTGGTATCGGGTAACGTGACAACAATAGGATTTGGATTAAATGGATTGATCAATTTTAAGGTGGATCAAACTACCTTGAGTGATAGTACAACTACAACCCATTCAGGCACCACAGGAACGGTGGTGCAATTACCGGTAACGACAGTACAAGCAGTGTTGAATAATGTCATTAATTCCGAAGGGATTATTAAAACTAAAACGGTTGGATTTTGCGATGCAAGTTAAGTTAACCGTTTGCTTCTTC
The DNA here is from genome assembly GCA_021807565.1 of Pseudomonadota bacterium. Classification (GTDB taxonomy): domain Bacteria; phylum Pseudomonadota; class Gammaproteobacteria; order DSM-16500; family DSM-16500; genus JAKBCU01. The sequence continues at coordinate 3,084 of JAKBCU010000044.1, forward strand.
TACGGCGTTCACAAGACACTGTAATCTTCCATCCTGTAATCGTACACCAATGCAATCACCGGCTTTGATTTGTGAACTGCGAAATAATACCGTGTTATCCAGTGTAGCAATGGCAAAACCTCGTTTTAACGTAGCCAATGGGCTGAGCGCATCAAGCTGTGCCGCGAGCTGTCGTATGAATTGTTGTTTGGTGTGAATCGATTGCCCCATGTGATGTTGAAGACGTTGATCACTTAAACGAAGACTGTGTTGCCATTCACGAATGCGATGTATGGGCTGTAAATGACATAATTCCATGTTGGCATGATGTAAACGTGTTTTTAAGTCGGTGAGTTTTTTTTGCATGAGTCGCACTAAGCTGATTTCACAAAAATCGAGCTGTTGTGTTTGTTCTGCTAACCGTCTTTTAGGATGTTGTTGATATAATTGTTTTTGTGACCCGCTCAGCCATTGTTGTTGTGCGGCGATTGTTTGTTTGATATGTCGGACTAATTGTTTTTCATGGGTATCCAGCAGGGCTAATAACGCTTGGCTATCGGGCGTCATTAACTCGGCTGCAGCAGAAGGGGTCGGTGCGCGTAAATCGGCAACAAAATCAGCAATCGTAGTATCTATTTCATGCCCAATGCCGCTGACAATAGGAATATTGCTGTGATAAATGGCATAAGCAACTTCTTCGTGATTAAAAGGCCACAAATCTTCTAATGAACCGCCTCCACGTGCGACGATGAGAATATCGCATTCATTGCGTTGATTGGCGAGTTGAATGGCTTTCACGATAGTAGGAGCTGCCAGATCTCCTTGCACTAAACTAGGATAAATAATGACAGGTGCGACAGGATAACGCCGTTTTAGTATGTTTAAAATATCTCGAATGGCAGCCCCCGTCGGGGAGGTGACAACACCAATGCATCGAGGTAGATGGGGTAAGGGTTTTTTGTGTGATGCATCAAATAAACCCGCTCCAGCGAGTCGTTTTTTTAAGGCTTCAAACGCTTGGCGCAGCTTTCCTTCGCCGGCTTCTTCCATCTGTTCAATTAAGAGCTGGAAATCGCCGCGTCCCTCATACAAACTCACACGGGCTTTAATTATGAGATGCATGCCATCACGAGGTAAAAAATCCAAACGTCGATTTTGAGGTCGAAACATAGCGCAACGCACTTGAGCTGTCGCGTCTTTTAACGAGAAATACCAGTGGCCTGATTGAGGTGCGACAAAATTAGAGAGTTCTCCCTGAACCCAGAGACTGGAAAAATGCCCTTCGAGTAATAGGCGCACATCCCGGTTTAATTGCCCGACGCTGTATATTTCTTGTGAATCAGTGATGTCGATGGTAGGCATGTGGGTGATACTAAAGTGAGAAACCTGGGTTTGCAATAGAACACGCTATTTTTTTACTTTGTCATTCCACCAAAATATTTTACTATGCAGTAGGTTTTTTTGAGAGGATAAAAAAACAAAATGACGACCCAGTGGCTAAAATACCTTTTCAATAAACTACCCATCGGCATGTTGCGATTTCTGTTTAATCGCTGGGGGCCGTTTCACGGAGCAGGCATTAAAGTGGATTATATTGCCCCCGATTTTTGTCAGGTAGATGTATCTATGACATTGCGTTGGTTTAATAAAAATTACATGGGAGTGCACTATGGGGGCTCTATTTTTTCAATGGCAGATCCATTTTATATGTTGATCTTGGTTAAGAATTTAGGCGATCAATATATTGTTTGGGATAAAGCCGCTAAGATTGAATTTAAAAAACCCGGGAGAGGAACCGTACGAGCACGATGTGTTTTTTCGAAAGATGAAATTGCCAGTGTCAAACAGCATGCAGATAGCCAGGAAAAATATGTATTTGATAAGGCGCTCGATATTTTAAACGAGCAGGGAGAAATAGTGGCCTCGGTGGTTAAAACGCTGTATGTCAGGCATAAAACAAACACGAAAGAATAACTATCTGGAATCATGGAAAATTACGCGAAACATGCATATTTTTCTTTCTATTTTTTAAAAATCGTGTAAAATACACAAGTTAATTTTAACCATAAATGGGAATGGGAAATTAACTATGCGGCTTATCCAAGAGGCATTGACCTTTGATGATGTGTTACTGTTACCTGCTGAATCCTCTGTACTACCCAAAGACGTAGACTTAAAAACCCAATTAACGCGTCATATTACCCTCAATATACCTATTCTTTCCGCAGCCATGGATACTGTCACCGATGCACGTCTGGCTATTGCCATTGCCCAAGAAGGTGGGCTCGGTATTATTCATAAAAACATGACCATTGAGCAGCAAGTTTCCGAAGTGCGTAAAGTTAAAAAATTTGAGAGCGGGGTGGTGAAAGATCCTGTCACGGTCGCGCCTGAAACCTCTGTCAGAGAAGTACTCGACATCATTAAGACCTTTAATTTTCATGCATTACCCGTCGTTGGGAAAGACCAACAATTGATGGGTATTGTGACCAGTCGTGATCTACGTTTTGAAACCAACTTGGATCAGTCAGTGACGCATATCATGACACCCAAAGATCGATTGGTGACAGTACTAGAGTCCTTTAACCGCGATGTGGTACGTGACTTATTACATCAACATCGCATAGAAAAAGTCTTGATTATCAACGAATCGTATCAATTGCGCGGTATGATTACGGTAAAAGATATATTGAAAGAGCAAGAAAAGCCGTTTGCTTGTAAAGATAGCTTAGGGCAATTGCGAGTCGGTGCGGCTGTTGGTACAGGTACTGAGTCAGATGAACGGATTGCTGCGTTATGCGCTGCAGGGGTCGATGTTTTAGTCGTTGATACAGCCCATGGGCATTCCAAAGGCGTGATTGAGCGAGTGAAATGGATTAAAAAACACTATCCACAGATTGATATTATTGCCGGCAATATTGCAACAGCAGAGGCAGCTAAGGCCTTAGTGAAGGCAGGGGCGGATGCCGTTAAAGTGGGAATTGGTCCTGGTTCTATCTGTACGACGCGTATTGTCACAGGCGTCGGCGTGCCTCAAGTGACAGCGATTTCAAATGTCAGTGCCGCATTAAAAGGTACGTCAGTGGGTATTATTGCCGACGGTGGCATCCGATATTCAGGCGATGTGTGTAAAGCGATTGCAGCAGGCGCATCAGCCGCCATGATTGGCAGTTTATTTGCGGGCACAGAGGAAGCACCTGGTGAGGTTGAGTTGTATCATGGCCGTTCCTATAAAGCCTATCGTGGGATGGGTTCATTAGGCGCCATGGGGCAGCGGCATGGCTCGAGCGATCGCTATTTTCAAGATGGTATGACGGCGCTCGATAAATTGGTTCCTGAAGGGATAGAAGGTCGGGTGCCTTATAAAGGCAGTTTAGTCACGATTATTAATCAATTAATGGGCGGCTTGCGCTCTGGTATGGGTTATACCGGTTGTGAAACGATCGAAGTCATGCGCCATAAACCTGAGTTTGTTCGTGTGACTAGTTCAGGCGTTAGAGAAAGTCATGTGCACGATGTACAAATAACAAAAGAAGCACCTAATTATCAAATTGACGAGGCTTATTTTAAATGACGGTCGATATACACGCAAAGCGCATTTTAATTCTAGACTTTGGGTCACAATACACGCAATTGATTGGGCGTCGTATCCGTGAAATTGGAGTGTATTGTGAAATTCATCCCTATCATCTCTCTGCAGAAGCGATTCAAGCGTTTGCTCCCCAAGGTATTATTTTATCCGGAGGCCCTGACAGTGTGACAGAAGCCATTACCCCGCGTGCACCCGATATTGTTTTTCAGCTGGGTTGTCCTGTATTAGGTATTTGTTATGGTATGCAAACGATGGCGTTACAACTGGGCGGTAAAGTATCGAGAGGCTTAAAACGCGAATTTGGTTATGCAGAAGCGATTGTTAATCAGGCATCCGATTTATTATCCACTATACAAGATCGCCAGGTTAAACAAAAACAAATTTTAGATGTATGGATGAGTCATGGAGATCATGTCGATGAATTACCTCCAGGATTTGAACTCATGGCCAGTACGAACCACTGCGGTATTGTAGGGATGGAAGATTCAAAGCGCCATTTTTACGGATTACAGTTTCATCCCGAAGTATCACATACGGCACAAGGAAAAGAAATTCTGAAAAAATTTGTGTTAGAGGTCTGTGGTTGTGAAGCGATTTGGACACTTCCCAATATTATCGAAGAATCCATTACACAGATTCGCGAGCAAGTGGGTGATGAGCATGTGGTCTTAGGATTATCCGGCGGTGTCGATTCTTCCGTTCTTGCAGTCTTGTTGCAGCGTGCTATTGGAAACCAACTCACTTGCGTGTTTGTGGATACGGGATTATTGCGATTACATGAAGTTGAAGAAGTCCAAGCGTTGTTTGCTAAACATTTAGGTATTCATTTAATTACAGTGAATGCAGAATCGCAATTTTTATCTGCACTAAAAGGGATAGAAGACCCAGAACAAAAACGCAAAATAATCGGTAAATTATTTATTGAGGTATTCAACCAAGAAGCGGCTAAGTTGCATCAAGTAAAATGGTTAGCACAAGGAACTATTTATACAGATGTGATTGAGTCAGGTGGGATCAAGGGTGCTCATGTCATTAAATCACATCATAATGTGGGTGGTTTACCTGACAAAATGCATTTAAAACTGCTTGAACCTTTAAGAAGTTTTTTTAAAGATGAAGTGCGGCAAATGGGTAGTGCATTAGGGTTACCTGATGAAGTGGTACATCGTCACCCATTTCCTGGTGCCGGTCTCGCCATTCGTATTTTAGGCGAAGTTAAAAAAGACTATGCAGATACGTTACGCAAAGCCGATGCCGTTTTAATCAATGCATTGCATGCCGAAAAGTTATATCACAAAGTCAGTCAAGCCTTTGTCGTATTTTTGCCGATTAAATCAGTGGGTGTATTAGGAGATGCAAGACACTACGATCATGTTGTCGCTATTCGACTCATCGAGTCAATGGATTTTATGACTGCGCATATTGCAAGAGTGCCGCTTGCCTTTCTGGAAAAAGTCGCTAATCAGATCATTAATGAAGTGAGTGGCATTTCTCGCGTTGTGTATGATATCTCCGGCAAACCTCCGGCAACGATTGAGTGGGAATAATGTTTTCGGATCAGGATTCAGCATGGATGCGGCATGCTATTCGTTTGGCAGAAATAGCAGCAACCCAACATGAAGTACCAGTCGGAGCCGTATTAGTATCGGATAATCAACTGATTAGTGAAGGTTGGAATCAACCTATTGAGCTGCATGATCCCACAGCGCATGCTGAAATCATGGCGATCCGATCGGCAGGCCAAGCGCTTCGAAACTACCGATTAATCGATACGACCTTATATGTCACTCTAGAGCCATGCCTAATGTGTGTAGGCGCTCTGGTGCATGCGAGAATAAAACGAGTGGTTTACGGTGCGCCTGATTTGAAAACAGGCGCGGCGAGCAGCGTCTATTCTCTGGCAGAAGATCCTCATTGTAATCATCGTATACAGTATCAAGCGGGGTTACTGGCAGAACACTGTGGACAGTTACTCAAACAATTTTTTCAAGAAAGACGATAGCGCCGCAACGCAAGATATGTTATATAAAACGGTGAAAATAACATCCTCGTTTGTCCTGTATATTAATAACCCAAACAGAGTTTAGAGAGATAAAAGAAAATGCGTAGAATACTAGCCATACTGTTTTGTTGCGCGGGTATTGTGATGTCCACTCATGCGTTTGCCATGTTAAGTATGGAGTTAACCCGTGGTGTGGCTGGCGCGGTGCCAATCGCAATTGTGCCTTTTACGGTGGAAGGTGGAACACCACCGCAAGATGTGTCAGGCATTATCAGTCATGATTTACAAAATAGTGGCCGTTTCAAAGTGTATACGGGTCAGTCGGTCAGTCGCGATATGCCGATGCGTTATTTTCGAAGTATAGGCGCGGATCATCTTGTATTGGGAAAAGTGCAGCATTTAGGTGGCGACCATTACCAAGTCAGTGTTGAGTTATATGAAGTATTCAAAGGCAGTGATTCGAAAACCAAACCCAGTGCCATCTTGAATAAAACATTTACTGTTACGGGTAGTGAATTGCGTGCGTTGTCTCATCATATCAGTGATTTAATTTACCAACAAATTACGGGGATACGAGGTGTTTTTTCTACTAAACTTGCCTATATTGTAGTGCAACGACCGCCCGGTCAAGCACCACGGTATCGGCTAGAAGTCTCTGATCAGGATGGATATAATCCAAAACCTTTGCTGAATTCAACCGCGCCTATCATGTCTCCGGCATGGTCTCCCAATGGCAGACAGATTGCTTATGTCACATTTGAAAAAAAACACGCGTCCATTTATGTGCAAGATGTCGCAACCGGATATAGACAATTGCTGACAGATTTTCCAGGCATTAATGGTGCACCGGCTTGGTCGCCAGATGGCCGCAAGTTGGCCTTAGTATTATCAAAAGGGGGTACCCCGAATATTTATACGATGGATATTGTCACACACCAGCTCACCCAGTTAACCCGCGACTGGTCGATTAATACCGAACCGGATTGGTCGCCAAGCGGTCGATCTATTATTTTCACGTCTAATCGTAGTGGCGGTCCACAGATTTATGAATATCATTTCGCAACAAACAGTGTGACACGGATTACTTATGACGGTAATTATAATGCTCGCGCCTCTTTTACTCCGGTTGGCAACGGTAGTGTGATGTTAAATCGCCAATCCAATTTGTTTAATATCGGATTGTTGGATTTAGATACAGGTACATTCCGTGTATTGACCAATTCAGGTAATGACAATGAATCTCCTAGTATGGCACCGAATGGTAATATGGTACTATATGGCACTCTTTACGGTGGCCGTGGCGTATTGGGGATGGTTGCTAATGATAGTAGCGTGGAGATAAGATTACCGGCGCGGGATGGTGAAGTGCAAGATCCAGCATGGTCGCCATTTTTGTCTTGATATTAACAAGGGGAAAAGAGGATGAAGATTAAAAAAATTGTACATGTGACATTATTGAGCTGCAGTTTGTTGGCGCTTGCGGCCTGTTCTTCGACTAAACATAAAAACACGGATGACATGGGCATGAATGGTGCAAATGACAGCGCTCAATCATCGGGTATTGGCCAAGGAGAAGACTTTGGAAGTACGGATGGCGTCAGTTCACAAGGGTTATTGTCAAAGCGCACGTATTATTTTGACTTTGATCGAAGTAATGTTCATGAAAATGATAAACCGGCCATTATGGCAAATGCTGATTACATTATTGCTCACCCTAATAGTAAAGTGATTGTAGAAGGTCATACCGATCCACGTGGTAGCCGCGAATATAATGTTGCCTTAGGTGAACGTCGTGCCAATGCCGTAGCAGATATGTTAAAATCACGCGGCGTTAATCCAAATCAGATTCGTGTCGTGAGCTATGGAGCAGAACAACTTGCTCAGCCAGGACGCACAGAAGCCGATTTCCAGTTAGATCGGCGTGCCGTGATTGTTTACGTACAGAAGTAATTTTATGGCAAACATACTATTCAGTCGTATCCTAGCCGTAGCAATGCTAACCAGCATTGCTACTTTTGCGTTTGCTGAAGATGCACCTGTTTATGATGCTGATAGTTATCCGCCACAATTTGATGGACAGTCTGATACTGGTGGAGCACCGCCACCTATGTCAGAACCGGATCAAACGGGGACCTCATCGGAACACGCTGCTCAGCCCATTTCTCCCGCGTCATCCTTTCCCCTCACGACGGATCAACGCCTTAGGCAGCTTGAACAACAAATGGTGAATTTGCAACACGCTGAAGCATCGGCAAAAATGAATACATTGCAAGCAGAGTTGCAAACGTTGAGAGGTCAGGTAGAAGAAATGGCTCATCAATTGCAGCAAATGCAGGTTCAGCAACGTACTCTCTATGCCGATTTAGATAAACGTATCAATCAGTTGTCGACAACGACACCTCCCGCTTCTCCGGTATCCGTCAATCATGATGCGTCTGTGACTGAAAAGCCATCCGTAAAAAGCAAAAAACTGCCTGTGAAAGCGACTGTGCCAGATACTTCATCTACCAAGAATGCGACGGCCCCTGTTCCAACGGCAGCAACCAATGTAGCGACAGCAGCTCAGCCGAATGTAGCGGAAGAACAAGATATTTATCAAACGGCATATGATTTCATTAAAGCAAAGAAGTACGATGAAGCGATTGCAGCACTACAAAAGATGTTGCAAAAATATCCTTCTGGGCAATTTGCAGCCAATGCGCACTATTGGTTGGGTGAGTTATATAACTTAGTGGGTAAATATGATGCTTCGGCAGTTGAATTTGCCACCGTTATCGGAAGTTATCCAGATAGCCCTAAAGTTTCTGATGCGCAATTAAAACTAGGCATGATTTATGCGACCCAATTTAAGTGGACAGATGCTAAGGCTGCTTTTAAGAAAGTCATTAATCATTATCCCGGAACGGCATCCGCACGTCTTGCCACGGAGCAACTAAAGCAAATTAAACAAGCAGGTCATTGACCTGTGAGTCAGTTACGTGTTACGGAAATTTTTTATTCTCTGCAAGGTGAAACACGAACGGTTGGTTTACCAACCGTTTTTATTCGTCTAACAGGTTGTCCGTTACGATGTGGTTATTGCGATACAGCGTATGCTTTTCAAGGAGGTATGAAGTATTCACTCGCTGATATTTTAAAGCAAGTCTCAGTCTATACTCCTCATTATGTCACAGTGACAGGCGGCGAGCCCCTTGCCCAGCCGGCCAGCCTGGATTTATTGCGTCAATTATGCGATGCGGGTTATGACGTTTCTCTTGAAACGAGCGGTGCACTCGATGTGTCAACCGTCGACCCAAGAGTCATTAAAGTCATTGATTTTAAAACCCCAGGTTCAAAAGAGCAGGCTCGCAATCGATATGAAAATATAGATTTTCTGCTTTCTCACGATCAGATCAAATTCGTTATATGTAACCGTGTCGATTATGAGTGGTCTAAGCAGCAATTAAAACAATACGATCTTTCAGCCAAGTGTCATGTCTTGTTTTCGCCGAGTTATCAAGAACAATCGGCTGGAGAATTGGCAGATTGGATTTTACAAGATCGATTGCCGGTACGGTTGCAAATTCAGTTACATAAATATTTGTGGGGCGATCAAAAAGGTCGGTAATAAAAAACGCTTGAGGAATTTCTTATGTTGAGCACAAAAATGTTTTTTAAAAAACAAGAAAAACGATCGGAGTCTACTTTAATTAAGAACTTACCTGTCCTATTTGTTAAACAGCACAGTACTGTACCAAGAGCAGAAAAACAAACAAGTCAAGCAGTAGAACAAAAGACAGCTACTGAACCTAAAGCAGAAATGTTTTTCCATAACAATGTGCTCAATAAGGCATGCATTCGGGGGGATACTGCCTTCGTTTGTGGTGTCGCCGTATCGGCAGCTTACTTATTAGATAAACGATCCGGTTTTTATGAAAGAACCCCTTTGCATTGCGCTGTGATAAATGGTCATTTGCATATCGTGAATGTGTTGTTTCTATTTGGGGAGATCAATCCAAATACTCAAGATAGGCATGGAAAGACAGCACTGCATCATGCAGTCTATGCAAAAAATCTGGCTATGATCGAATACCTTCTGAATATAGCACCCAGTGTTTCGTTGAATCTAAATCTACCTGATAAAGAGGGCAAAACACCGTTGCACCATGCGGCGAGTGATCCAGATCCTACGATTTATTTACTTTTATTAAAAAAGGGCGCAGATCCCACCCTACGTGATGATATAGGCCGGACACCTGTTGACTTATATGAGTTTACAATGGAAATGCGGCGGTTAAATCGATAAGGCTATCAAACGCACTGAGACTACTTTTGTGACAAATGGCATTGATATTTTTTTTTAAATCTGTATCATTAGCCGCTCAAGTTTATGTAATCTGATGGGTCGTTAGCTCAGTCGGTAGAGCAGCAGGCTTTTAACCTGTTGGTCCTGCGTTCGAATCGCAGACGACCCACCAAGCCGAGAGTGGGTTGTGTCTTCCGGTTGCAATGAGTACAATCACTAGATGATGCAATAATGCTAACCAGAGTGCCGGATTTCAGAGATAACATTTAACTAGAGAAAAAAGGGGGTTGTATGTTTGCTCACCGTGAAGGGTTGGTACGGTCGTTTCCAGAAGAAGCTTGGGCTGGTATTGCTTCTGTGTATCAAAAAGAAGGTGTTGTTAACGCTTTTGAAAATTATTTGAAATTATTTCCCTATTTTGCTATTCCTCATCCGGATCATCCAAACTATGTGGAACACTATGAACGCTTTAAGCGAGATTTTGCCGCTGACCTTTATAATTACTATCTTTCTCAAGAGTCCAAACAAGGTGTCTACATGGATAGCCAAAATGACATTTACAACCAACTTCAGAATGCACTAGCTTCTTATGCTATACAGCAGAACGAAGAGAAAAAAATTTTAATCAGGTAGGCAAACGAGGGTCATTTGTATTCATCGATGAAAACTACGTTGATGCAGATGGGAATGTTTTGTCTTAGTTAACGTCAGTATTGTCTAAGAACCTTAAATAAAATCTTCTATTTCTATTTCTATTTCTATTTCTATTTCTATTTCTATTTCTATTTCTATTTCTATTTCTATTTCTATTTCTATTTCTATTTCTATTTCTATTTCTATTTCTATTTCTATTTCTATTTCTA
>JAKBCU010000091.1 GCA_021807565.1 Pseudomonadota bacterium
CATGACAACGGAAAAACTGGATTGCTTCGCCGCAAAAAGCGCGGCTCGCAACGACGAGGGGATTGTGCAACAACGCCATTCTGGATTGGCATTTACCATTTGTTCAACTTGTTTTATTTCCGTATAGAGAACATGTTTCAATAATTTGGTTGCGCCTAGATTAATAAGTTTTGGTTTAAAGACTCTAAAATAAAATTGTGTGTTTTTTTGATTGCCAGTTAACATGGCTAACTTACTAGCGTTTTCTATTTCTTTTTGTGTTGCGTTTTTTTCATCGGGAACTAAATACGCAAAAATAACCAGTAAAATATCTTTTGGTAGCAAAGGTAATAATTGCAAAATTCTCACTGCTGGATGATTGGTATAATCGTTATTGTTGTCATTAGCGTTTGAGCGGATTTTTGATGATAACACAATCTTACCTCGTTTATTTGTTCGTAAACTTACGGCAAGCATGTGTGACAACCGTTACAGCTAATCATTAATCTAACCACCTTAATATTTCACTTAAGGCAAGGTTATGCAGCACAATCCATTAACATTAGATGAAGTTAAATCGCATTTTGATCGTTGGCGAGCGACACGCACTAAAAAACGCGAAAGAATCCCAATATCTTTATGGGAAGAGGTCAGAATGCTGATAGGTCATTATTCATTGTCTGATATTACAAACACATTGAGCATCAATACAGGCCAGATTAAAGATAATATTAAACCAGAGTCAAAGATAGATTTTGTTGAAGTGAAGACTGATCCACTAACTGTGCATCCTGAACGATTCACGGAATCTTTCCTTGATCATAAGCAAACGTGTTCGATTGAGTTATTACGCGCGAATGGAGTTATATTAAAAATTAACCTACTACCGATTGACTCATTGCAAACAATTATTTCGCAATTCATGGAGTGAATTATGTTACAAATCACTCCGCAACACCGATTGTTACTTGCTGTTGATCCTGTAGATTTTAGGAAAGGCATTTGTGGGCTTAAAGCAATTTGCCAGCAGAAATTACTGTGTGATCCCTTTAGCGGTACAATATTTGCGTTTGCTAACCGTGCACGCACCTCAGTCAAACTTTTAGTGTATGATGCAAGTGGTTTTTGGCTGTGCCAGAAGCGATTTTCACAAGGAAGATTAGCATGGTGGCCGACTGGCACAACCCAAACGGTGACACTGCGCGCAAGTGAGTTGCAAATATTGTTAGCGCAAGGTAATCCTATAAAAGCAGGTATTCCAAGAGATTGGCGATGCGTCGCTTATGCCGCTAATGATAATGTTGCCAAGGCATCTTGATAATTCCACGGCAGCCAGCGTTCAGGTTCTTTAACAATTTGGTTTTTATGTTCTTGTAGAGCAATCAGATAATTCAATGGATTGATTCCTGATAACACACAAGTATAAATAATGCTTGTCAGCACGCCGCCTATCATCGCGCCATATTCTGTTTTGTAAAATAGCCACGTTCTCCGCCCGCGTATGGGAATTTTCAGTGATCTTTCCACGATGTTGTTGTCGAGTGGAGCCCCTGCTATGCGAAGAAACTGCGTGAGTTCATGCCAGTGATTTAGCATGTATTTGATTGACTTACCAAGTGAATCGTTGGGTTCAACTTGCTTTGATTCCATCAAGTTTAAAAGGTAGGCATGTAGTTGATCCATAATAGGCTCGCTGTGTGCTTGATGATATGCAAGTCTCTCTAACTTTGTCATTTCACGTGTCTTCTCATCAAATTCATATACTTTTGCGATGAGATCAATCACGTGAATGCATTGCGCTGGATAAAAGTCTTTTAAGTCATCAAATTTACGAAAGCCGTGACTTAAGCAATTACAAAGGATTGTTTTGAATGATGCAGGTAAATTGCGGCTTAACGCATCACACATTTGTATCACCGTGCCTGAATGTGCATCACGTTTATTGAGTAGACGCTCCATATTTTCACCCGCATGCGATGTACCATTGTAAAATAGCGCAATATCTCGTTGGTTGGTACGCGAGATAAAACCAGTCGTAAACATACCAGTGCGTTCTTTGTTGGGATGCAAACGATTATGGCGTATTAAGTCAGTGATTTTAACGTGACTATCATCATTGTGAATTACATCACCATTTGCTGCTAATCGTTCTAATGTTGGGAAAACAAGCAATGCAGCCCCACCCACTTCCTCGACTAGTTGCCATTGTGTGGATGTTGGTAATGGCACACCTAATAATGATTGAAAATAGGCTTGGCGATAAAATGGAATCGCAACGTAGTATTTTTGCAGTGCTAATAATGCCTTGAACGTCGTATCATACTTTTGATTGCCGACCTCATCAGGAATATCCGCAGAGACAAGATACCCGCATAAAGCGCAGCGCAATTTTTCAATCCAATATTTGTGAACTGCTGCGAGATTTTGTCCTTTCACACGAACAAGTATGCCAGGTTCAATAGGATATAGTTTGCCACCGCATTGTGCTGGGCAGAGATCGCCTGATCTTAAAACGGGTATAGACAACTGATGATCGACTGTATTGACGTAAGCAGAATGCGGCAAACGACCGTGACCAGGTGCCGATACCTGATTTGTTGCTTCGACTGCTTCGGTTGAAACAGGTAATGATTCTTCAATTGGATTTAAACTATCGCAATCCTTCGATTCATTTTTGACATCTGATGGATCGGTATCATTGCTCGATTTTTTCTTATTTCTCCGACCCAAGCCAAAAATAAGCTTACGCAGGTTGGAGAGTTTGATTTTGTGTTCAAGTAAAGCCTTGGGTAGCCAGACAGCTAGCTTAATACAGGATATGGCGAAATCCTTGGTGCCAGCAGGGATATTGCTGGCTCTAATGGCATCAATAGCTGCATCAATGTCAGCTTGGGATTTATCGATCACTTTGGGCAGTTCATTGCCACTCATCGGGGTATTCCATGTAAAGAGGGTGGCAAGGCTAGCCGAATTTATGTATATAATCAATATGCTATTCAAGATATGTTAGTGGGTTGAGCGGGGAGTGGATATTGAGGTATTATGCAGCCTTACAGAAAAGGCACACAAAAAATAACCTCTGACG
>JAKBCU010000045.1 GCA_021807565.1 Pseudomonadota bacterium
GAACTTCCACGTTGGATCTGGTGGCCCATTTTGTATGGCATTATTTTACCAATACGTCCAAGAAATTCCGCCAAACTCTACCAGAAAATCTGGACTCAAGAAGGCTCTCCCCTACTTTATCGCTCACAGCAGTTGATGCAACATTTAGAAGCAGAACTCCCTTTCGACATTGCACTGGGCATGCATTATGGTAATCCTTCGATTAAACACGCACTCAGTCTATTGCAACGAAAAAACTTACAAAAAATACTTGTGTTACCTCTTTATCCACACTATTCTGCTACCTCAACAGGCTCTACCTTTGATATCGTCACCAAAGAATTACATCATTGGCGTAAATTACCCGAAATACGCTTCATTATTGATTATGCAGAGAGTCCCTCTTATATTCATTCCTTGTGCCAGTCTATTCATGCCGTATGGCAGCAACGCGGCCCTGAACATTTGCTTTTTTCCTTTCACGGCATTCCTAAACGCTATGCTGATGCAGGTGACCCCTATCCTGAACGCTGTCGCAAAACGGTCGAGCTGGTCACACAACAATTACGTTTATCGTCGAATCATTGGTCCATGAGTTTTCAATCAAGACTAGGTCGTGCTGAATGGTTAACTCCTTATACAGCCGATGTGTTAAGCACATTACCCAAAAGAAATATCAAAAAAATCCAGGTGATCTGTCCCGGCTTTGCTGTCGATTGCTTAGAAACCTTAGAAGAAATTGCGATTCAAGGCAAAAAACAATTTATCCATGCTGGCGGAGAAGATTTTTATTACATTCCTGCATTAAATGACCAGCCAAATCACATTACAACCTTGAAAAATCTTATACTTTCACATGTACAAAAATGGTAAAAGTTTTTATGATGGAGGGGTGAACGACGTTAAGGAAGACATTCGTGCTAAGAAGGTTGACACAAAACGCAATCGGGTTGTTGTGCTTTACTTCGCTTGCATTGGCAGCTTCACCTCCTACAACCGTTGTGTCTGCACCCACTCAGGGTATCTCCTATTTACATACGTTACCAGTAGAAACATCGCCGTCTCATCTGCATGGCTATCAACTTGCCGCTTGGTATGAACCCTCCTCATTTAATAATACCCATTTTCATATTCTCTTTGATGCAGGCCTAGGTCATTGGTGGGTGTCGGGCAACGTTCCAAATTCGAGTTTATATATTGTTTCCGTTAGCCCTATTTTCCGTTTATATTTGAACCAAACGCGTACTATTTCACCTTTTATTCACTGTGGTATAGGCTTAGCGTATTTATCAAAAACTCGACTGGAAAAGCGTAACCTAGGATTGCATTTTTCTTTTCAAGATCAAATCGGTTTCGGAACCACCTTAGGTAAAAACAAACATCTTTCGCTCATAGCGGGTTTGATCCATTATTCAAATGGATCATTATCTAATCGAAATGCCGGGATCACTGTCCCTCTATTCATCAATATTGAATATGGGTTTTGATCTAACGAAATAATGACGCTACAATTGAGTTCGCTATCACCTTACTAGTTAGAATGCTATGCAGCGTATTGCCATTAAAAATCATATTCAAGAAATACAGCTTATTACTCAGCGTTGTATCACTGTCTTTATGATGATGATGATATTAATTGGGTTATTGATCGCTCGCTTAGCCTATCTCCAATTAGTCAATCACACACTTTACACCACACTGTCAAAAAAAAACTGGCTCGATTTGACACCGATCGAACCGACGCGTGGCCTCATCTATGATAGAAACGGCATATTGTTGGCGGAAAACATTCCCATATTTAGTCTTGATGTCATCCCTAATAAAATCACTTACTTCCCGCACATGCTCGCTGAAATTGGCAAAATCATCCCCTTATCGGATAATGATATCAGTCAATTTCAAAAACAATTAAAACAGCATCGTCGTTTCGATGAGATCACGCTAAAACTTCGGTTAACTGAAGCAGAGGTCGCCCGCTTTTCTGAAAATCAATATAGATTCCCAGGCCTTTTGGTCAAGGCACGACTGATTCGACATTACCCGCTCGCTAATAGCTTAAGCCATGTGTTAGGTTATGTAGGTCGTATTAATACAGATGAGCTGCGCCATATCAATCCGACCAATTATAGTGCGACTCATTATATCGGTAAGCTGGGTATTGAAAAATTTTATGAAGATCAGCTCCACGGTACAGTGGGGTATGAACAAGCTGAAAATGATGCCAGCGGCCAAGCGATTCGTATTCTTAATAAAATTAAACCGATTCCAGGCAAGAACTTACACTTAACGCTAGATAGCAAACTGCAACTCGCCGCTGAACAAGCACTATCTGGACATCGAGGCGCTATTGTCGCTATTCAACCGAAAACGGGAGATCTCTTAGCATTGGTCAGTGAACCTAGCTACGATCCCACTGTTTTTGTCGATGGTATGAGTAATGAAGATTATCAACGCTTGCAGACATCGCCCGATAGACCGCTCTATAATCGTGCATTAAGAGGATTATATCCATTCGCATCCCCTATTAAGCCTTTCATTGCATTAGAGGGCTTAAATTCAGGGATTGCAAGCCCTGATTTTACCCTCTTTGATCCAGGTTGGTATAAATTACCAAATAGCCAGCATTTTTTTCATGATTGGCGTCCCCATGGCCATGGAACCGTGAATTTAACAAAAGCCATTGCGAGCTCATGCGATATTTACTTTTACGATTTAGGGCATAAATTAGGTATTCAACGCATTGATGACATATTAACGGTTTTTGGTTTTGGCCAACTGACTGGTATTGATATGGGCGAAGAATTGCCGGGTGTGGTGGCTTCTCCGGCATGGAAGCGTAAAACAAAAGGAGTCGCTTGGTATGAAGGCGATACCATTAATTCAGCGATTGGCCAAGGCTATATGCAAACGACGCCTTTGCAGCTTGCTGCTGGCGTAGCCACCATTGCAAATCGAGGCATCAGGCACACGCCCCATTTATTAGCGTACATGGAGTATGCTAATCAAGCACGCGAATTCAACCAACCCAAAGACCCTGCGCCCGTGACATTACGCGATGATCATGATTGGGAAATCGTGATTCATGCTATGCAAGAGGTCATCACATCCCCTGAAGGAACAGGATATCATTTTGGTAAACTGGGACCTTATACAGCCGCAATTAAAACAGGAACCGCACAAGTATACTCCAAAAAAGCGCATGGCTTAAATGAGATTGCGGATAACCAAGACAGTTTGCCCGAGCGGTTACGCAACCACTCTTTACTGATTGCTTTTGCACCGGTTGAAAAACCCACTATTGCAATAGCGGTCATTGTCGAAAATAGCAACTTGGCCTCTAGTATTGCGAGACAAGTCATGGATTATTATCTCATTGGACCTCCTTTAGTGACATTATTACCCCAAACTACAAACCGAAAAGGAACTACTGCCAATGCCCTTCATCCATTTCATTGATAGAATGAGAAAACCGGAACGTAGCAGTCAATATAGAACATTTTGGCAATACATCCATATTGATATTGGATTATTAATAGGCATTTTATTACTCACTTTTCTGGGTTTACTTATTTTATACAGTTCAAGCAATCAAAATATTCATGTTGTTAACCAGCAAATGATCCATATTGGGCTCGCGTTTGGAGTGTTGTTTCTGTTTGCCCAAATTCCTCCCATGACGTACCGACGTTGGGCCTTTTGGATTTATATCATTAGTTTAATCTTGTTAATTGCTGTCTCATTAATAGGACATGTGGGAAAAGGTGCGGCTCGCTGGCTTACCATTGGTTATGTACGATTCCAACCCTCTGAAATGATGAAACTTGCCATTCCCATGTTTTTGGCTTGGCATTACCACAAAATTCATTTACCACTGACCCTGCGTACAGTGATGGTTTCTGCTGTCATCATATTAATTCCAGCCTTATTAACAGCAAAACAACCTGATTTAGGCACGGCTATTTTGCTGGTCATTGCAGGAGGTAGTGTGTTATTACTAGCCGGCTTAAGCTGGTATGTCATGACTGCCTTCATTGCCATCTTAGGCCTCAGTGGTCCTGCCGTTTGGTATTTACTCCATGACTATCAACGCCAACGCGTTCTGACTTTTTTAAATCCTGAACGCGACCCACTAGGTGCAGGCTATCACATTATACAGTCCAAAATTGCAATTGGTTCAGGCGGATTGTTTGGTAAAGGTTGGTTAAATGGGACGCAGTCTCACCTGCACTTTCTTCCCGAGCATTCTACGGATTTTATTTTCGCTGTCTGCGGGGAAGAATTTGGATTTTTGGGAAGTGTTATTTTAATCACTTTATTCATGGCCATTATTATGCGTGGATTATATATAACCATTAAAGCGCAAGACACTTTTTGCCGTTTGCTGGCTGGTAGCTTAACCATCACGTTTTTTATTTCATTTTTTATTAACATGGGTATGGTCACCGGTATATTACCCGTTGTAGGATTACCATTGCCCTTGGTAAGCTATGGTGGTTCCTCAATGATCACATTGATGGCGAGCTTTGGTATTCTCATGTCCATTCAAACACATCGAAAATTATTAACGACATAACTGCTTTGATGGCTCAAGGAAAAACTATGCTAGTTCGTTTGATTGTATTCAGTTTCTCTCTCTTTATTTTCACTACTCATGCATTGGCTGATGAACTATTCATTCATTCACCTGAAGTTCAAGAGTTTATTAATCAGATGGTTAAACAACATCATTTTAATCATAACCAATTAATGACCTTATTTAGCCATGTCAAAATCAGACCTACTGCCATTCAAAGTGTCAAAATGCCTCTGGAAAAAAAACCCTGGCATTCATACCGCAAGCTCTTTATCACCGACTGGCGAATTCAACATGGTGCTAAGTTTTGGAAAAAACATGAAATGATATTGGCAAAAGCGGAAAAAGAATTTGGAGTCCCTGCCAGTATTATTGTTGCAACCATTGGTGTTGAAACAAAGTATGGACAACATACCGGCGATTTTCGCGTCATCGACGCCTTATCCAGTCTGGCTTTTAGTCAATCTCCCCGTGCCTCGTATTTCAAGAAAGAACTTGAGCAATTTTTGCTCCTTTCGCGTGAACAACACCTAGCGCCCCTAGAGGTAATGGGCTCTTATGCAGGTGCAATTGGCCAACCTCAATTTATGCCTAGCAGTTATCGCTATTATGCTGTAAACTTTTCTGGCAATTCTAGGATTGATTTGTCTCATAATGAAGCGGATATCATTGGAAGTATCGCTAATTATTATAAGCAAAATGGCTGGAAGACCCATGGTCCTGTTACCATTCCAGCTTCGTTACAAAGTAGTCAATTTCAATTTTTATCAAAAGAAAAACAACCTTGGCATTTTTCGCAACTGGATTTAGCCAAACATGGGATTCAATCCAATGCTAAAACGTTTTTACATCAAGATACTAAGTTAATTGAATTGCAAGGTTACTTTACTAAGCAATATTGGTTTACGTTTCATAATTTTGATGTCATTAAGCGATATAATTCCAGTGAGTTATATGCAATGGCTGTTTATCAACTCAGTTATTACATTACAAAACTTAGGGAGAAAGAAAAGAATGGATAATACCTGCTTAAAGCAATGTGTCGGTGCACTAATAGGGTTAGTGATACTATTATTGGCTGCGTGCACAACAACACAAAAAGATGGAGGACCGTCTTTCTATGTGGATGAATCAAAAATTCCTGATGCAACACCCAAAACAGAACCTTTAAGCAAGTATGGTAATCTGTCTTCCTATAGAGTCTTTGGAAAAAATTACTATGTGATGAAATCCAGTAAACATTATAAAGCGCGTGGCATTGCTTCTTGGTATGGGACAAAATTTCAAGCACAAAGAACATCGAGTGGTGAAAAATACAATATGCTTGGCATGACTGCAGCACATAAAACACTCCCACTACCTACCTATGTAGAAGTCACCAATCTAGCCAATGGAAAAAAAGTTATTGTAAAAGTAAATGACCGAGGCCCTTTTGAATCCAACCGATTAATCGATTTATCGTATGTGGCCGCGAAAAAACTGGGTATGCTGGGCCACGGCACTGCCTATGTCGATGTAAAAGCGATCGATCCCAGTGCATACAATCCTGTGTCTTACCAAACTCCTGTCATTGCACAGAATAAAGCGCTTTACCCTACCAAGCCCGCTGCCGTTCATCTTGCGAAAAACCCAAGCATCTCTTCTCGACATCCTGCACAACAAACCATCAAGCAACCTCATGGACCGGCTGTGTATCTGCAGGTCGGTGCCTTTACGAATCGCGCCCATGCAGAAAAATTGAAAAAAAGATTAGTCGCAACGATCAAATCACCGGTCACCATTACTCGTCTTGAAAACGATAGAATTTTATACCGTGTGCAAATTGGTCCAATGAAAGATGACTTGACTGCAAGACACTTATCGAAAAAATTAAAATCGATTGGCTTAATGAGTAAAAAATCATCCCGAGGTCACATGGAGGTTTAGCACTTGTTAACTACATTGATTGCTGCGTTAGGGATGTTGTTGACTATTTTTTTCGTCGTCGGCATACATGAAACAGGGCACTTTTTAGCTGCACGATTACTGGGTGTCAAGATCTTGCGATTCTCGATTGGATTTGGCAAAACTCTGTTTCATTGGTATGACAAGAAAGGCACAGAATATGTTCTTGCAATGATTCCATTGGGCGGCTACGTCAAAATGCTTGATGATGATGAAGAAATAGTTGCAAAAGAAGATTTGAAATTTGCTTATTATAAGCAACCTTTTTATAAAAAAATAATCATTGTTGCAGCAGGTCCCGTGTTTAATTTGCTTTTTGCCTTTATCATTTATTGGGCTATCTTTGTGGTTGGCTTCGTGAGTATTGTTCCCATCACGGGTCATATTACACCTCATTCCATTGCTGCTACAGCAGGATTGAAACCTAATCAAGAAATCATCCGCATGGACAACATACCAACCCATAGCTGGATGTCAGTGATTATTCGTATTCTGTCGCATATGGGCGATGCTGATCAAATATCTATTGAAACAAAGCCGTTAGGCGCCCCTGGTATATCACATTACACCTTAAATTTATCTCATTGGCATATGGATAAGTTAAAACCTGATCCACTAGCCAGCTTAGGCATCTCCGTGTATGAGCCTATTATTCCTACTGTCATTGGCCGCATTGAACCGAATACCCCAGCAGCACGATCAGGATTGGCTATCGGTGACAAAATCATCCGCATCAATGCTCAACCGATTGAGAATTGGACGGAGATGAGTGATATGATCTCCGATAATCCGAATAAAACACTTTCGTTTGAGATAGAACATCAGGGGAAAAAACGCACCATCCCCATTTTGATTGAAGCACAACACTCATGGTTTTCTAAACCACAAGGTCTCTTAGGTATTTCGCCTGATTTCACTTTGCCTGCTTATCTAACCAGACATATACAATATAACCCCATTGCTGCCCTACCTCATGCTTGGCAAAATATGATGGATTTTTGTTATTTAAATTTTCTTACTTTAGAAAAATTGTTGACAGGAAAGGCATCCATCAAAAGCCTCGGTGGGCCCATATCCATATTGACAAGCGCCGGAGCCAGCTTGAATCAAGGCATTCTACCTTTTTTCAGTTTTCTGGCTTTTTTAAGCATTGCCATCGGGGTCTTAAATATACTACCGATCCCTGGCCTTGACGGCGGACATATTTTATTTCAATTGATTGAAACGTTATTACAGCGGCCTCTTTCCCCTCGAATACAATTATTCTGCTATCGCTTAGGGTTTGCTATTTTGATCCTATTGATTATCCAGTCAGTGACTAATGATGTCTTGAGATTGGCCTAGGCAAACTACTCTGAATACGGTAAGATTCAGTACTTATTTTTTTCAAATGATTACCCCAATTTCGTACACGTTATGCAAGAAAACAGTCCGCGTGCCCCCATGATTCAAATTCAACAGCTGTCTTTCCTTTATAAAGACATGCCGTTATGGATTGACCTGAACTTAACGCTTAAAGCCGGGTTAGTCACCTGTTTATTGGGTCCTAGTGGTGTGGGTAAAACGACGTTATTACGGTTGATTGCCGGACTCATCACATTGCCATCCACAACGCCAAGTATTACAGCCGATGGTAACCCTATTTTACCAAGCGATGTGGCTTATTTAGCACAAACTGATTTGTTACTCCCTTGGTTGTCTGCCCTCGATAACGTATTAATTGGCACACGCTTACGCGGAATGCCTTCTGATACAATGACCAAACAAGCCAAATCTCTTTTTAGGCGAATGGGCTTGTCGCATGCATTACATCAATACCCTCATGAGCTTTCAGGTGGGATGCGGCAACGAGTCGCATTAGCACGCACCTTATTAGAAGAAAAATCGATTGTATTGATGGATGAACCCTTTTCAGCCGTCGATTGCATTACACGTTTTGAGCTCCAAACACTCGCTACTGAATTGCTCAGAGGGCGCACCGTCTTATTAGTCACACATGACCCCTATGAGGCTTTACGCATTGCTGATGAAATCTATGTGTTGGCTGGCAACCCTGCTCAGCTACAAAAGGCAGCCAGTTTGACTACCAAAACACCTCGTGCCCTAACGGATGTTGAGCTCATCCAGTATCAGGCAATCTTATTTGCTCTATTGACTGAAGCGAAACACAATTCATGAAATCCATTCTAAGAGGTGTTTTCATGGTGATAGGCCTACTTGTTTTATGGCAATCGATTGTATGGATATTCCAATTACCTTCTTATATTTTACCTACCCCTTGGCAAGTATTACAAATAGGGTATCAACAATTCCCTTTAATTATGCATGAATCATTCATTACGATCATTGAAACCCTCATTGGCTTAGTATTAGGCAGTGTATTCGGATGTATGGCTGCCTTGGTCATGGTATTTTTTCGACCGTTAGCATTATGGTTGTTCCCCATTGTAGTGATCAGTCAAACCATCCCTACTTTTGCCATTGCGCCATTGCTGGTCATTTGGTTTGGGTATGGAATCGCTTCTAAAATTGCTACCACCATCATTATGCTTTTTTTTCCTGTCACCAGCGCATTCTTTGATGGCTTGCATCAAACACCTGCTGCTTGGATAGATTTAGCAAATACGATGGGCGCCAAAAAATGGCGATTTTTTTATTATATCCGCATTCCAGCTGCCTTGCCTTATTTGGCGTCTGGACTTAGAATTGCGACCGTCATTGCCCCTATTGGCGCAATCGTGGGTGAGTGGGTAGGCGCAAGCCAGGGGTTGGGGTTCTTAATGCTAAATGCGAATGCTCGGATGGAGATTGATCTCATGTTTGCCGCTTTATTCACTCTCATGCTATTTTCATTATCTCTGTATTTTTTAGTAGATTCCCTCTTACAAAGCGCTATTCCTTGGCAAAAAGCGACTTCTTTTAATGCCCATTCTGGATCCATCCACAAGCCCTAACCTTTTCATTCTGTTATCATTTTACAAAAAAAATTGCAGTGACACACAATGTATTGTATGCTTGCAGGCTCGGCAGTTGGGTGCATACGGAGAGGCACCAATGTAATGAAAGCAAACGTGGTGATATCTCATACCAGCAATCTCTCTGTAAAAGTTAGACTATGCCCCTGCCTGTGCATGATGCCGCGTACTCAATCCGTTTCATTCTCACCTACCACAATAACAATACGCCTAAAATGAGGAACTCGATACAATGAAAACACGTCCTAGTACTACTCTATCAGCAGACATTAACCCAAAAAAAAGCGGTCATGTTGTACCCCATAGCGCCATAGAAACACACTCGCACCCATCGACCTTTCTTGAAAACAATACGACTCAAGCTATTTCATTAACGGATGAAAAAACCGATATAGAACGCTTAAAAAACATAATCCTTGATTTGCTTCATAGCAAAGTGGATGACCATAACAAACAAAAGGATGGAGCGATCTTTACTTTGCTATTAACCGCTACTCAGCTTGACAGCCCATACGATGCAATGATCACTTTACAATTAATGCAACTCTATATAACTAAATTTTTGAACAATGTCACGATTATCCCCAGTATGGAAGACTACTCGTCAAAACAAATCCTTATGCAAGTCAATCATCGCCAAATTGAATTTTACTCTCTAACCAATACCAATAAGGTCTATGGAATAGACCAACTTGATCATATCAATACAAACACAATTAGCAATGAAATCATCCTGCGTGACACGTTAGTCAGAAAAAACATTACGACGGTTGATATTATATTGATAAGCTTTATGCTTGCTTATCAGATGCTAGATGACACTGCCATTCAACTTAGGGAATATGCTTTTATGAGGGCCAAATTCATTAATATCTATGATAAAATAAAAATAAGCAAACCCGTTGCTGAACTCAATGCACTCACTATGTTCTTTTGTGAAACCATTGGGTTTGAATTAAATCCATCCGCTGAAATGTTTTATGCTCACAACCTACTATTATCCTCAGCAGCAACAAGACAAACCCTGCTTACAGTGCAACCATCGGAAATAAAAGCATTTTCGCCGATATCCAGCACGGATCAGAGCAGCACGTCTAACGAACTATCCCTAAAATTAAAATCAGGAGGAAACACGTCATCCTCCTCAGAAGAAGTGACACCCCATGAGCTATCAACTTTTTCTATAGCTCCCCTCATAAAGAAACCCGTTTCGGCTGGTTTTTTTAACCCTGCTCATAAAAAAGAAACCGTTTCAGCCAAGGTAACCCCCCCAACGAAACTGGTAAACTCTTTACACCGGAGTGCTAGCTGTCAAGATTTAACCGCGTTTCTTAACCAAAACACGAACCAAAAGCAGGATCAAAAAATCATTCATGCGCCCGACCCGGTTAACCCTAGAAAAACGTGTTGTACCTTACTCTAAACATCATGTCATTAAAAATGGTGGGATAACAATCATGAAAAAGATGTTTTATACTGAGATGTTACTCATACTCTGTTGTATCATCAACATGAACATTGCCTGGGCAGCAGATAACCTAGTTATTTTATTAGACTGGTTCGCCAACCCTGGGCATGCTCCGCTTTTCGTAGCTAAGACCCATGGTTTTTTTAAAGCGGAAAATCTCAATGTGACGTTACTTGGACCCGCTGATCCAGCTGACCCTCCTAAACTAGTGGCTGCGGGAAAAGCCGATATAGCAATCACGTATGAGCCGCACTTGTTTGAACAAGTCGCACGAGGTTTACCCTTAGTTCGTATGGGTACATTAATTGATAAACCGCTAAGCTGTCTTGCCGTATTAAGAAACGGCCCAATTTATACCATTACTGACTTAACACATAAGCGCATTGGGTATAGCGGCGGTGATGTGACTCATCTTACATTAAAAACTATGTTAGAACGAAATCATCTGACATTACATGAGGTTCAACCTATTAATGTTCATTATAATTTAACTCAAGCACTGCTTTCTAAACAAGTCGATGCCATCACAGGTGTGATGCGCACCTTTGAGGTAATTCAACTAGACCTCTTGGGTCAGCCGGCGCGAATTTTTCTGCCCGAAAAAAACGGCATCCCTACCTACAGCGAATTAATTTTTGTCGTGAATAAAACGCATCAACAGGATCCACGTTTACCCCGATTTTTATCTGCACTGAAACAAGCTGTCATGTATTTAAAAAAACACCCGGAAGAAACCTGGAATGACTTTGCCAAAACACATCCTGAATTAAATAATGAACTGAATCATAAAGCATGGTATGCATCATTACCCTATTTTGCCGATGATCCTGCCAGTTTTAATCCATCAGAATGGCAACGTTTTGGTGAATTTATGCAAAAAAATGGTTTAATTAAAACACTTAAACCCTTAGAAGAATATGCCATAATACTTAACTCTAGGGCTAATTGATTGATTGTGATGATAGGATGATGTCAATGATATTCATGTTACTTGCTTCCATTGTGATATTAACGTTTCTTTTTTATTTATTACGCCAGCAAAATAAACAGCAAGATTTGCAAACATTAAAAATTTTGCAAGACACGATTCAACAAGGTGCTCAAGAATCAAGACAACAAGTCAAAGAGGCCTTGCGGGACTATGCGGACAATATAGGAAAACATCTAAATAACCTTACCGCTATGACAGATCAGCGTTTAAAAGACATGAATCAACAAGTTGACAAACGTTTAACCACGGGTTTTGAAAAAACCACTGAAACTTTCCATGATGTCGTAAAACGACTCGCATTAATCGATGCGGCTCAGAAAAAAATTACTGAATTATCCACTAATGTTGCTAGCTTGCAAGAAATTCTGACTGACAAACGCTCCCGTGGTGCTTTTGGAGAAGTACAATTATCTGCTTTAATTCGCAATATGATACCCGAACCCCATTTTGCATTTCAGCATACACTCAGTAATGGAAAACGGGCTGATTGTATTTTATTTTTGCCTGATCCAACAGGCAATATGGTCATTGACGCTAAATTTCCACTAGAACATTTTCGTATTCTGATTAATAGCAATGTTTCCGATGCTGAAAAACGCGCAGCAGAACAACAATTTAAACTTGACATTCGAAAACACATTCAAGACATTTCGGCTAAATATATTATTCCGGGTGAAACGTCCGATGGCGCCATTATGTTTATTCCAGCAGAAGCTGTATTTGCTGAAATTCATGCTCACCACCCTGACATCATGGAACTCGCTTATCGAGCCAAAGTATGGCTAGTTTCCCCTACCACGCTAATGGCGGTACTCAATACGGCAAGAGCGGTTTTAAAGGATGCGGCCACACGCCAACAACTGCACCTAATTCAAAAACATTTACATTCTCTTGCAAATGATTTTGAGCGTTTTCAAAAACGTATGGATAATTTAGCCCGTCATATTGAGCAAGCACATACCGATGTGACTGAGGTACATACTTCTGCAAAGAAAATCTCTCAACGATTTGGTCAGATAGAAAAAGTTGAGCTTGATGGCCTAGTCAATCAGCCTCTGACTAGGTCAGAGAGGGTAGAAGAAAATAATTAACGTCAGTATTGTTTAAGAAAACTGACGTTAATGATATAATCCTAAATTCAGCAGTTAAAACCGTAACGAAAAGGGCTAATGCGTTGAAGATAGAAGTTTTTTTCACTTATTTTTTGCGAGACAGTACTCACCTGTAC
>JAKBCU010000046.1 GCA_021807565.1 Pseudomonadota bacterium
ATCAGATTTAGTCAGGCGAGCATGGGAACATAAGTCTGGAGAAATAAAAGGATTCACTTCAATATATAAAGTGAACCAATTGGTTTATTACGAAACACATGGAGATATAACAGAAGCCATTAAAAGAAAAAAAAATATTCAAGCTTGGAAAAGAAATTGGAAATTGAACTTAATCGAGAAAAATAATCCATATTGGAATGATCTGTACAACTCTATTTTATAAGACTCATAAAGACACTGGATGCCAGCTAAAATCATGCTGGCATGACAGAAATAGCATTGAGCTTATCCGGAATTCGCGTTAAAAATAAGGCGTTGCCCCGCTTTGGTTTCTTAAGTCGACCTATTGCCATCATCCTATCTCTCTTTAATCAACCCGAATCATACAACTTTTAGTCAATTTTGCCTATGTCGTAATGAGGGAGCCCTGGCATCCTATGGAATAGACCTAGACTCGACTCCACAGTTGCGCGTAAAATCTTCAGATTCAATTAACCTGATGGACATTATGAATACCAAATTAAAAGTCATAGAAGCTGACATCACCACGTTAGAAGTCGACGCTATTGTTAACCCAGCCCACAATACACTCCTTGGCGGTTGCGGTATTGATCAAGCCATCCACCAAGCTGCTGGACCCGAGTTATTAGCAGAATGCGAAAGACTAGGCGGTTGCTTAACCGGCCAAGCTAAACTGACCAAAGGCTATCAGCTTGCTGCGCGTTATGTCATTCACACGGTAGGGCCTATCTGGCGTGGCGGCATCAAAGGCGAACCTCAACTCCTGGCTTCTTGCTATGAAACTATCTTAACGATTGCCCTGCAACATACCTTAAAAACCATCGCCATCCCCAATATCAGTTGTGGTATACACGGTTACCCGCTCTCGCAAGCCGCAGCGATTGCTGTTAAAGAGACCGCCAATTTTCTGGAACTCCATCCCGACATTGAAACAGTCTATTTTGTCTGTTCTGATGAGTCGACTTTTGAAGCGTATCAACATGCCGTCAACTCACTGTGCCATGAATTTTGCCATGAATCATGAAATCCGATTTCATGCCATCAAAGATCCCGTGCATGGCACCATGCAGTTCACCTCGCTCGAAGATCAGTGGATCAAACCGTTTATTGACAGTCCAACGTTTCAGCGCTTGCGTCACATTAAACAAATGGGTATGGGTGATTTTATTTTTCCGGGCGCCGTCCATACCCGTTTTAATCACTCATTGGGTTGTTGTTTTGTCGCCAGTCAAATTGCTCATAAAATAGGTCTCTCTGAAGAAGAGCGTCAGTTAGTGATGATCGCTTGTTTGCTGCACGACATCGGTCACGGCCCCTTTTCCCATACGTTCGAAGATGTCTTTATCCATAAACTGATTCGCCATGAAAGTTGGACGCCCTATTTTTTAGCGGAGTATCGCAATCACACGTTTTTTAACGAATATCATCGTCGTAATCCCAATCATTTTCTCAGTGAACAAACGTTTTCGTTGATAGAAAATATGATTATGCATAAAGCTCGGATTAAACCCGTTTTAGCGGATGTGGTTTCATCTCAATTGGATGCCGATCGACTCGATTACTTGTTAAGAGACAGCCATTTTTGCGGTGTCACTTATGGCACCTTTGATTTACGCTGGATGCTCAATTCCATGACCATTGTCACCGGAGAGCAAGGCGAACGTCTCGGCTTAACGCACAAAGGCATCGGCGTGGTGGAACACTATTTAATGGCTAGGCGATTAATGATTCGCAATATTTATCACCATCAGAAAAAACTGGCCTTTGAATTTTATTTGATACAATTATTTTTAAGTCTGGCAGAAAATCTGGCGCACCATACCCTCTATGACGACATTAAACAAACACGCCTGGGCAAATTTTTGATTGCAGCCAATGAATTTAACCATGCCGTTATCCATGGAGGAGATCCCGCTTTATTAAAACAACATTTTTTAGAACGCCATTATTCGGATTATAAAGAATTATGTGATTATGACGTCTTCGCTGTGATTAAATCCCTTTCACAACGACATGATCCCGATTCCACTGTTCAACTCGCGAAACGGCTGCAATATCGGCAAATGCCTAAAGTCATACGGTTGGATCATGTCGATAGCCAAGTCATCCAAGAGATGCTTTCGCAACTCTTCCAATCACATAAAAAATCTATTCATGATTGGCAACTGACCCTCATCAAAACACCGAACCAATCGTATTCCATTGAAGAGGATCCGATTTTAATTGTGAATGAAATACAAGAAGTGCGGCCCCTGAATGAAATTTCGTTAATGATCAATGCGATTTCTGATAAATATGAACATACTACCTTGTTATGTATTGATTCGAGCTTAATTCATCATAAGGCAGTCGAAGGTCTTGTCAAAAAAATATCTCGTTCGCGTGATAGTTTGAGTTCACTTTGAGGTATACTTTGTACCCTTAACGTTAAGAGAGTGCGTCATGACCTTTAGCATTGTGATTCTGGCCGCCGGGCAAAGTAAACGTATGCGTTCCGCTGTGCCTAAAATCGCACACCCCCTGGCAGGAAAACCTTTATTAGAACACGTTCTTTCAACGGTCACCCAATTGCACCCTGATCAGCCCCCTATCGTCGTATACGGCTATCAAGGAGAATTGATTCAACGCACGTTCAAACACCTTTCTGTAACCTGGGTGCATCAATCTGAGCCCTTAGGGACTGGCCATGCTGTACAACAAGCCTTGCCGAAACTCACTCAGCAAGACCGTACCCTTATTTTATATGGTGATGTTCCGCTCATTTCTCAGGCCACGTTAGAACATCTCTTATCCAGCACACCTCAGCATGCGCTGGGGATTATTACAGCACAATTAGCCGACCCTACCGGTTTAGGGCGTATTATTCGAGATGAACAAGAACGCATTCTAAAAATAGTTGAAGAAAAAGATGCGACGCCTGCTGAACGCAAGCTTCACGAAATCAACACGGGTATTTATCTTATTCCGACAGCGTATTTACAAGCATCATTGCCGTTAGTCAAAAATCATAATGCACAACAAGAATATTATTTAACTGACATCATTGGCCTCGCTATTCAGGATGGCATGACCATTCATAGTATTTCACCTGCCTATCCAGAAGAAATTTTGGGAGTCAACAACCGAGTGCAGCTTGCTCAGCTTGAGCGATTTTATCAAAAAAAATGTGCTGAATCGATTATGCTAGAAGGAGTTACCTTGCTCGATCCAACCCGTTTTGATTTACGCGGTGAACTCACGGCCGGCCAAGATGTAACGATTGATATTAATGTCATATTAGAAGGACGCGTGGTTCTAGGTGATCGCTGCCACATTGGGCCAAATACGTTATTACGTAATGTCACACTCGGTCATGATGTGGATGTGAAAGCCAATAGCATCATAGAGGGCGCTGCCATCGCAAGCCACTGCATCATCGGTCCTTTTGCCAGAATTCGGCCCGGTACGCAATTGGGGATGCAATCGCATGTTGGGAATTTTGTAGAAATCAAAAATGCCCAGATAGGGGCTTATACCAAAATGAATCATTTAAGTTATATTGGTGATAGTCTCATCGGCAATCATGTCAATATTGGTGCTGGCACCATTACCTGTAACTATGATGGCGTTAAAAAACACCAAACGCTGATTGGCGACTATGCTTTTATTGGTTCAGCGACGCAACTCGTCGCACCGGTCCGCATTGGTGAAAATGCTACCATAGGCGCAGGCTCTACTATTACGAGGGATGCGCCAGCCAACCAATTGACATTGTGCCGTACTGAACAACGTACGATTGAGAAATGGCAACGGCCTATGAAAGAAGAAAGGGAATCCTAGTATGTGCGGCATTGTCGGGGTAGTGTCTGAACGTCCTATTGAGCGAGTGCTGCTTGAAGGGTTAAAAAGACTAGAATATCGAGGCTATGATTCCGCTGGACTCGCTGTACTCAATGCTCAGGATCAACTGCAACGCATTCGCACACAGGGAAAAGTGAAAGTACTTGAAACCGCATTGGATCAATCAGACGTACGTGGTGCAATCGGTATTGCTCACACTCGTTGGGCAACACACGGTGCCCCCTCAGAGCAAAATGCACATCCGCTGGTCTCACATAATGAAATTGCGGTGGTGCATAACGGTATCATTGAAAACTTTGGTATACTGCGCGAAAAATTAATCGGATTAGGTTATGTATTTTCGTCAGAAACAGATACAGAAACCGTCGCACACTTACTGCATCACCATTATCAGTCCACACAAAATCTATTAAGTGCGTTACAAAAAACCACTGCTGAGTTAGAAGGTGCTTATGCATTAGGTATCGTTTCTCAGCTATACCCCCATCACTTACTTGCCGTACGTCATGGCAGCCCTCTTGTCATTGGCAAAGATAAACAAGAGCATTTTTTCGCATCTGATCCATTAGCATTGTTACCGTTTACAAAAGAATTTATCTACCTAGAAGAAGGGGATATCGCCGATATTACCCGAACGGATATCACTATTTATAATCAGGGCAAAAAGCAAACTCGTCACATTCAACCCCTTGAGCTCACGCTGGAAGCAACACATCGTGGTGACTACCGTCATTTCATGATCAAAGAAATTTTTGAACAACCTCAAGCCATCCTAGCAAACTTAGAAGGCCGATTAACTGACGAAGGAGTGCAAGAAGCGAATTTTGGTTTACGCGCAGCAGCTATTTTTCCAACCATTCAACACGTTCAACTCATTGCTTGTGGCACGAGTTTTCATGCTGCGCTTGCTGCCCGTTATTGGATTGAAGCACTCGCCGGTATTCCTTGTTCGGTTGAAATTGCCAGTGAATTTCGCTATCGCAAATCCGTGGTTCCTGCCAATAGCTTATTTGTGACCTTGTCTCAATCAGGTGAAACAGCCGATACGCTTTCCGCTCTTCGTTTGGCAAAAAAGATTGGCTTTGCGTACACGTTATCTATTTGCAATGTGCCAGAAAGTTCGCTTGTTCGTGAATCGGATTTTCATTTTATGACACGGGCAGGAATTGAAATTGGTGTTGCCTCTACAAAGGCCTTTACTGCACAACTCATAGCATTATTATTGTTAACGCTGGCATTAGGGAAAAATAACATTGATAAAGCCGCTCAAAAACATATTGTCAACGCATTGCGAACCGTATCAAAAGCGGTTGCAAACACATTGGAATTAAACGAGGCAGTGGCACACCTTGCTCAAAAGTTTATCGACAAACAACATGCTTTATTTTTAGGCCGCGGTGCGCTTTATCCTATCGCTCTGGAAGGCGCCTTGAAATTAAAAGAAATTTCCTACATTCATGCAGAAGGTTATCCTGCCGGTGAATTAAAACACGGGCCTCTGGCTTTAGTGGATAAATATATGCCTGTCATTGCGCTGGCGCCAAATGACGAATTGCTCAAAAAAATCGAATCCAATTTACAAGAAGTCCGCGCACGAGGGGGTGAATTATTCATTTTCACAGATAGCCCCATGACAACAGAGAAATTGGATTCTAAAGTGCACCACATTCAAATGCCTTCCGTTGATTCTCTGTTAGCGCCATTAGTGTATACTATTCCCATGCAACTCCTGGCATATCACGTTGCTTTGTTAAAAGGAACAGACATCGACCAGCCTCGAAATTTGGCGAAATCGGTTACTGTCGAATGATAAATCTTATAGAAAAAAGAGGAACTCTATGAAAAAACATTTTTTATTGAGTGAAGAAAAGGAAAGTTTACCCTTACCCTATAAACATACTGCACCTGCTACGCTACCTCACCTAGTCAATGCGCTAATTCCCTTTTGCAGACCAATGATTGATATTTTTGAAATAACCAAAATAGTCAAACTGTTGAAAGAATTTCATTCGTCTATGATGCTATTAAATCTGCTTGACACATTGTCCGACATCGAAAAAAAGGAATCCCTAGATCACGCAGAACAATTAGCACAAACCATCACCATGCTGATCAACCAAAAATTAGCTATGCTGTTTAATGATCAACTCAGTATGCTGTTGTATGAAGCCGCAATATTGATCTCAAAAACACTACCCATTAATCAAGCGGATTATTTTACGCTGATTCCATTCAACTCTATTGATAAACAATTTATTGTGACAACCTCCGATCGTTATCAATTTGATATTAGAGAATTAGCTAGCTGGTTGAATATAAAAAATAAATGGACTCATCCCGTTTTACCCACCCAATCATTTTCAAGCAAAAATAAAGAAACCATTTATCAGGCTGCCAAACAAGCCGGAGTCGAATTAAAACTAAAACCGCCCACTTCTTCCTTGCCGCTTGGCTGTACGGTGCAGATCATCCCGATTTCTACGGCCGTAGATCCCTCGATTTTTAACAATGCAGCGTTTTCTCGTTCCCAAGCTCCTGAGCAAAAAAGTATTCCACGCCTTGGAAGATGTTTTGGAAGTTTATTTTCCGCCTTAATCAATACCAATCCACCCCCTCAGAACCATGGTTTGCCCCAAGCACCTTCCCATTCCAATTCATTACTTCATGGATGAAAGTTGTCGGATGAGCGCAGGTCCCTGATAAACCAAACCTGAATAGACTTGAATTAAACTCGCTCCTGCAGCGAGTTTTTCGTTTGCATCGTTGATTGAAAAAATACCCCCGCAGCCAATAATCGGAATTTGTTTTTGTACTAATGCACTCAACTGTTTGATCACTTCAGTGGATCGATTTCTTAAGGGTTTGCCGCTTACCCCCCCTTCTTCATCAGCCGCATTCAAATCACTCACATTGCTATGATCTATCGTGGTATTCGTTGCAATGATGCCATCCACTTTTTGTTCGAGTAAAATAGCTGCCATGCTCGCTAATGCTTCGGCGGTTAAATCAGGAGATATTTTCACAACCAGTGGTACATATTTTTTTTGCTGATTGAAAAAATGAGCTTGTTCTTGTTTTAATGCTGTGATTAATTTTTTTAATAAGTCACCGTGTTGAAAATCACGCAACCCTTTTGTATTGGGTGATGAAATATTTAAGGTAATGTAACTGGCATAGGGTGCAACGCTTTGAAACCCAATCAGATAATCTTCTATCGCCCGATCTTGCGGCGTGTCCGCATTTTTACCAATATTGATGCCCAAGATTCCTTTGTATTGGATTTTTTTTAAGTTTTTAATTAAATAATCCAATCCGTTATTATTAAATCCCATGCGATTGATGAGTGCTTCATCATGAGGTAACCGAAATAACCGAGGTTTTGGATTTCCAGGCTGAGGCTTTGGGGTGACGGTGCCTACCTCAATAAAATCAAAAGGTAATGCCGCTAATGCATCGATATAATCCCCGTTTTTATCAAGGCCTGCTGCTAGTCCCAATCGACCTGTAAAAGGTAACCCCATGATGGTTTCACTCTTTTTTCTTTTAAGGTGGGATCGCTTAATCAGCCGCAATCGATGCACGACCTGTAATGCAGACAAAGCCACGGCATGCGCAATCTCTGGCGGTAGACAAAACAGTATGCTTCGAATCAGTGCATAACACATGGAATTATTTCATTGAAACGAAACTTGCCATCAACCATTTCGTTCCCGTTTCTTTAAATCGCACTTGAATTCGTGCGTGTTCGCCACGTCCTTCGCACTGCAAAATAGTACCTTCGCCAAATTGTTTGTGCATGACTTGTTGGCCCATGTGAAACACCCCTTCATTGCTAATGAAAGATGGAACACTGTGGTAAGCGGTAGAATGAGTCGGTGTGGCTAGTTTGGTTTTCATGCGCACTTCACGTAAACACGGTGCTGGAATTTCTGCCAAAAAACGGGATGGTCGATGATACACTTCTTTGCCATGTAAACGACGTACTTCTGCATACGTCATATAGAGTTTTTGCATCGCTCGCGTCATGCCCACATAGCATAAACGACGTTCTTCCTCTAAACCTCTTGGATCATTCATGGTCATATAATGCGGGAATAATTCTTCTTCACAGCCGCATAAAAAGACAACTGGGAATTCTAACCCTTTGGCAGAGTGCAACGTCATCAATTGAACCGAATCTTCATATTGATTCGCTTGGCCTTCTCCTGACTCTAAAACAGAATGCGAGAGAAAAGCGCTGAGTGGTGTCATATCTGGCATTCTATCTACTGCATCAAACTGCCTAGCCGCATTCACTAATTCTTCTAAATTGTCTAAACGAGCTAATCCTTTTTCGCCTTTCTCTTTGCGATAATGGTCAATCAATCCACTGCGATAAATCACCTGTTCAATTTGTTCATGCAGTGCAACAGCACTCATATCATTCACTAAGGTTTCAATTAACTCAATAAAATGCTGTAGTGCTTTTTCAGCACGCGCAGCAAAAAAATGTTTTTCTACTAATTGTTTGGCCGCTATCCAGAGTGACACCTGATGTTCTTTTACATAATCACGTAAAACAACCAAGGTACGATCACCAATCCCACGTGTGGGCGTATTAACGATTCGCTCAAATGCAGCATCATCTTGGGGATTCGCCATGAGGCGCAAATAGCCTAGCGCATCTTTGATTTCGGCTCGTTCAAAAAAACGTAAGCCGCCATAAATACGATAGGGTAACTCCGCACGAATTAACATTTCTTCAATAATGCGTGATTGTGCATTCGATCGATATAAAATACCGATATCACGTAAACGACCTCTTTGCTGCCGCCACTCACGTACTCGGTTTACTATAAATTGGGCTTCATCTACCTCATTAAAACCGACATATACTGTGATGGGATCACCTTCGCCGCCCGACGTCCATAATTGTTTTCCTAATCGATCGGTATTATGAGAAATCAATGCATTCGCTGCTTTTAAGATCATGCCAGTTGAACGATAGTTTTGTTCCAACCGTGTGATTCTTACGTCAGGAAAATGGATCGTAAATTGATGCAGATTTTCAACCTTAGCACCACGCCAACCATAAATCGACTGATCATCATCACCCACCATCATCACATGGCTGGTTTTGCCTGCAAGCAGCCTGATCCAAGCATATTGAACCGCGTTGATATCTTGAAACTCATCCACTAAAATATACCGAAAACGTTGTTGATAATGTGCTAAAAGCGTCGGCTGAGTCAGCCATAATTTGTGGGCTAGAAGTAACAAATCGGCAAAATCGATCGATCCTGCGCGTTGACAAGCTTCTTCATACGCACGATAGAGTTTAATCATCGTACGCGTCGTCACATCACCATAATCAGGGACTTGATGAGATTCCAGTCCTTCATCTTTTTTTCCATTAATAAACCATTGGACCTGTTTGGCCGGCCATCGATCTTCATCAAGCCCCAGTGTATGAATCACACGACGCACCAAGCGTAGCTGATCTTCGGAATCTAAAATTTGAAATCCTTCCGGTAATCCCGCCTCTCGCCAATGCATACGCAAGAAGCGGTGTGCCAGGCTATGAAACGTGCCCACCCACATTGATTTAGCCGAAACAC
The DNA here is from genome assembly GCA_021807565.1 of Pseudomonadota bacterium. Classification (GTDB taxonomy): domain Bacteria; phylum Pseudomonadota; class Gammaproteobacteria; order DSM-16500; family DSM-16500; genus JAKBCU01. Next base: position 9,459 of record JAKBCU010000046.1, read on the forward strand.
CCAACAATTCTTCGGTGCGTAAACGCATTTCATGAGCGGCTTTATTGGTAAACGTCACCGCTAAAATGTCAAAGGGCGACAAACCTTCTTCTTGGATCAACCAAGCAATTCGATAGGTTAATACACGGGTTTTTCCGCTGCCCGCCCCGGCCAAAATCAGCTGGTGGCATAAAGGAGCTGAAACCGCGTCACGCTGCGCATCATTGAGTGAAACTAATATCGGATTTGTCATAGGGCAAAGAGTATAACGCGAAATAATCCAAGGGGCTTTACTTTTTTAGCGGAAAAAACGGCTCATCCAGTATGGCCGCCCCTAGCCACTCTTTCGTGACAAATCTGTTGTTCTATCCTACAATTGACCCACTTTCGATTGCGATACTACATAAAAGACATACCGTGAGCCGACACCTTTACCAAAAAGCGACTTTTTTATTAAGCGTTGCCAATAGCCGCCAGTTGCCGTCTGATCAAGGGATTGAAGTCGCTTTTATTGGACGTTCCAATACAGGGAAATCCAGTGTATTGAATCGAGTGACGCATAATAAACAATTAGCAAGAGTCAGTAAAACACCTGGACGCACTCAATATATCAACTTATTTGCTCTGGATGCAGAGCGGCGACTCGCTGATTTACCGGGTTATGGTTATGCTAAAGTGCCGCCTGAGATGAAAAAAAAATGGCAAGCATTACTCGAGACCTATTTGAGTACACGTAACTGCTTGAAAGGCGTGATCCTGGTCATGGACATTCGCCATCCCCTTAAAGCATTCGATCAACTGATGCTGGATTGGTGCAGTCAGTATCATCGACCTATTCATATTTTGTTAAATAAATCAGACAAACTTTCACGAAGTGCCATTAAGCAAACCAAGGTGCAAGTTGAGCGTGCTATTAAAATCTATGCCAACCCTATCTCTTTGCAAGTATTTTCTGCTTTAACAACCGATGGAACAAAAGAATTGCAAGATTTGTTGAATAAATGGTTTTGTTATTGACACCAGCAAAAAAATATCGGTATGCTCGGTATTCAGCGGTGATTCACGGTATCAACAGCGAGCTCAGATAATCAGCGTCTCCCGCGTCTTCGCCTTGTTTTAGCCTTTATTATCAGCAGTGGGGCCATTCCTATGGACAAAAAAAACCATCACAACCAGCTATCTTATGATCCAGTCATCCCAGCAAGCCAATCACTGCCGGAAATGACGTTTCGAGGCATCTTATTAGGCATTATCTTGACGATCATTTTAGCTGCTGCCAACGCTTACTTAGGTTTAAAAGTGGGGCAAACGGTTTCTGCCTCTATTCCTGCTGCGATTATTTCAATGAGTTTGCTACGTTTTTTTAAACGCTCTAACGTGCTTGAAAATACCATGGTACAAACCATGGCCTCGGTCGGTGAATCATTAATTGCCGGTGTCACTTTTATCATGCCTGCACTCATTATTTTGCATGTATGGACGGGTTTTTATTATTGGGAAACCGTTTGTATTTCATTGTTGGGTGGCATCTTAGGTGTCTTATTTACCATTCCATTACGTCGGGCTTTACTGATTGATAAAACCTTGCGTTATCCTGAAGGAGTGGCCATCAGCAACGTATTAAAAGCAAGCAGTCACAAAGAAACAACGGATATGAAAGCCTTAAGTTGGGGCGGTTTAATCGGCGGCTTGATCACACTGTTTCAAACCGGATTTCAAATTTTAACCGACACATTTCATTTTTGGATAAAAAGCGCGACGACCGTCTTTGGCTTTAGCTTAGGATTATCGCCTGCCTTGATCGCTGCAGGCTATATTGTTGGTATTAATGTGGCCATCAGTTTTTTAGTCGGTATTGCCATTGGCTGGCTAGCAGGCGTCCCTCTTCTCACCTTGCATTTTGGTTTGCCCGACACTGGAAGCGCAACCGATGCGGCGATGCAAGTCTGGCGTTTGCATATCCGATATATCGGCGTGGGTGCGATGTTAATTGGTGGATTATGGACATTATGCACGTTATTGCGCCCAATCACTCATAGTATCTCTGCATCCTTTCAATCATTACGTCAGGCTAAGCAAGGAATTAAAAAAACTATCTTACGCACTGAACGCGACATCCCCATCAATTATGTGCTATGGGGTGTCATTCTTCTGATTATCCCCATTTTTATTTTTTTAGCTTGGTATATTGTTCCTAATGATCCTGATATGAGTTTACATTTTCATGATTTTCTCTGTTTTGTCGCCGCACTGTATATCTTAATCGGTGGCTTTTTATTTTGTTCTATTTCGGCCTATCTTGCAGGATTAGTGGGCTCGTCTAATACACCGGTTTCAGGATTATTAGTGTCTGCTTTGCTCGTTCTCTGTTTAATGTTATTAGGTTTTTTTAGCTTACAAGGTGGCATTGCCGGCAAAGAAATAGTCGGGGTTATCTTAGCGATTGGTAGCAGTGTCATTTTATGTGTAGGACTCGCTATTTCAAACGACACGATGCAAGATTTGAAAGTAGGTCAAGTGGTGGGTGCAACTCCTTGGAAACAACAAGTCATGTTAGTCATCGGTGTCTTGGTCTCTTCGTTTGTTGTACCCCCGATTTTAGAGTTGCTTTATAATGCCTATGGCATCGGTGGGGTCTTTCCGCGTCCGGGTATGAATGAATCACAAATGCTAGGAGCGCCCCAAGCCGCACTCATGGCGGCTGTGGCCCAGGGTGTTTATACTCACAATTTAGAGTGGTCAATGATTATCTTAGGTGCATTGATTGCCATTATCTGTATTATCGTAGATGAAATTGTGAAACAATTGGGTACCCGTCTACCCGTTCTTGCGGTGGGTTTAGCGATTTATTTACCTATGAATACCACTATCCCCGTCATTATCGGCGGCTTGCTTGCTTATATTATTCAATTTCGACTGAATCAACGCTATTCATCTAGCCTCAGTGACGAAACCGCCATCACACGACACAAACATCGTGGATTATTACTGGCTTGTGGTATTGTGGCGGGTGCATCGATGACGGGAGTTATTTTGGCTATTCCATTTGCCATTAAGAAAAGTTCCGATGCGCTCAAAATCATGCCGGATCGATTCGCCGAATTCAGCGGAATGTTAAGCATCATGGCGACGTTTATCTTGTGCGCTTGGATTTACCGAATGGTGATGCAAAAGAAGTAGGTTGAAGCATCTGGAAAAAGTCTAAAAAGAATACTACTTGGAAACCAAGAATTTGCCGCACGAGAAGAGGCACTGGCTTCCGAAAAACGCGAATTCCGGATAAGTACCCCAATCATCTGCGGTGATACACAGCGACAAATAACTTTAGGTACAATGGTCGGCGATATGTTTGAGGGTAGAAAAAGCCGGAATTGCATGAGTGCCTTGTGCCTGAGGATAAGTATGGTTTCGGGGGATTAGCGACAGCACCATTGGCGAAGCACATCTGTACTATCCCGTTTGAGAGATCGCTGCTATTCATCCCCCGCTCCCCAACTATATCATTTTATTTTGACGTAGCAATGCCGCTTAAATCAACGTCAGTATTGCCTAAGAGCCTTAAATAAAATCTTCTATTTCTATACGAGATATTCAAAAAATTTAGCTTAGAACGCCTTCCTCCGCCAGGGGGAAGGTGGCCGACAGGCCGGATGGGGGGATAC
>JAKBCU010000047.1 GCA_021807565.1 Pseudomonadota bacterium
ATGCAAATCATGCTTGGGGTTTTTCTTTATCAGGGGTATCAACCCCAGTAACACGAGCAACCGCTGCCAATGATTGTGGAAGCAGTATTCCGGCCAACGGAAGTTGTCAATTTGCCATTCAAATTGCTCCTGTCACCGCCGGCACTCTTGCGCAAACATTACAAGTCAATTATGGCGGCAGAACACCGTATCAGGCGTCAATCAATATTACGGTTAATGCGACCACGGCGCTTTCAGCTGTATCGGTCGGGTATTACGCATTAAACACAAATGTTCACTCGCCTGTCACCTATCACCTTAACTCCCAGTCAACGTGGGAGGACTCAATCCCATCCTCCCCCGCAGCAACCAGTCTTTCAAATTTGACTGGAGTCAGTTGTGGTTTAGGTACTGACTTACAACATTGTGTGACGGTAGGATATTATCCTAATCCCACTGCTCTTTATCCTTTAGTTTATACATCAACAGATGCAGGTCAAACCTGGAGCAATCACTCTCCAACAACGTATCCTACTCATTTAACAGATAGTAGTCTAAATGGTGTCAGCTGTATAGGATCTACAACGTTAACATGCGCTAGTGTCGGGTTTTATCAAACAACTACTCTAACCAATCCTCAGCCAATTATTTATTTCTCATCCAATTCTGGAGTATCGTGGACTTACGCGACCCCCGCGGCGGCAACATCAACTAATGGCAATTATCTCGAGAGTGTCAGTTGTACCACTGCCAACAATGCTGCAGGATTACAATGTATTGCAGTTGGATATTACATTAGTACAGGTGGAAATACTCGCCCAATGTCTTATTCTTCAACGGATGGTAATACTTGGACCTTAAATACAACTTTCACACTCCCGAATGTAACGAACTTGCTAGGTGTATCACTTAAAAGTGTGAGTTGCAGTGATAGCTCGCATTGTGTCGCCGTGGGGAGTTACAGTTATACAGGAACTCCCACGCAACCACTCATCTACTATAGTACAGATGGTGGAGTAACTTGGACGTTAGTAACAACCCTTACTACAGCAACCAGCAATACGTCGTTATCGGGAGTAAGTTGCGTAGCAGTAAATGGAGAGAGCCAGGCTTTTAATTGCGTTGCAGTAGGATTACCTATCTCTACTTCTCCTACGCTTTATATCACTAATAACAGCGACGGGAGTACTTGGACAACTAAAACACTCTCAAAGTATCATGGTTATGCTACTTCTTTAGAAAGTATTGCCTGTCAAAGCATGAACACTTGTTACTTGGCTGGATTTTATATCAACGTCAATGGTATTCCTATCATCTACAACACTACAGACGGATTTACATCGACGACTATGACACCACTCACAGCGCAAGGCTCTGGAAGTAGTGCGCTTTATTCTATTGCGCTAACTGCAACGGATTAACATTCATTCTGAGGGGGCATTGTCAACACATTGATAAAAAGCAGATTACTCGAAAAGAATTTGCAGAACGTGACACCAGAACAAATGAAAACAGTTGACGATAGCCTTACGTTGATGTGACTGTACACTCCGAGCTCGCGTTAGCAGGTCAATTGCAGTTGGGACTCAATCAATGCTACTCTCTTTGTAATGAAGACAAGGAAGGCTTAAGTATGCGATTGCGTGTTAAGGTAGTGATTATTTTAGCCAGTATCTTGGTAACTGTTTCTTTTATCATCTATCTTTATTCAAAATTAACCCTGATCAATGAATATGAAAAAATCGAAAAAAATCTGATTAGTGCAGATATTAACCGCAGTCAAAATGCGTTCGCTCACATGCTATTATCTCTAAAAATCTTAAATACCGACTGGGCTATTTGGGATGAGCCTTATCAATTCATGCAAGATAAAAATGCGAATTTTATTAAATCCAATTTGGTTGCTGCTTCCTATGAAAGTCAAGGTCTTAATTTTGTTCTTTTTTATGATCTCGAAGGGCAACTGTTTTATGGCCAGTACTATGATTTGATTCATAAACAATTTAAGGCTATCCCTAAAAGCTTATTAAATTATTTGCATGCTCATCCCACGATAGTGAAACAACGTAGTTTAGCCGCGAGCAAGCAAGGAATCATTAAACTACCTGAAGGATATGTTGTGTTGAGTTCCATGCCTATTCAAAAAGGAAATGCTGAGGGACCCATTAGAGGGTCCGTCGTCATGGGATATTTCCTCGATGCAGCTCATATTCATTCGCTCTCAGAAGCCGTTGAAATTCCTTTAGATTTTTTTCCATTACCTAATCCTCATTCAACAGGTCTATTAGCGACTGCCTATCATTATATTGAGAACACGGGAGAATATTACATTGTGCCCAAAAATAATTATATGGCTTATGGCTTTGATTTAATGAACGATATTGAAGGATATCCAGTCAGTTTGTTGCGAATAGAAGTGCCTAGAACGATTTATCTAGAAGGCCGTACTACCATCCGACATTATTTTTTGATTATGGTGTTGATCGGCGTCATTTTCTTAGTAGCTATTTGGTATTTATTGAAAGTATTTGTGCTTGATCGTTTGCTCAGCGTGAGCGGCCAAGTCATTCGCGCGAAATCAGAAAGCCAGTTTTCCACTCGGATCCAGATTAGTGGAAATGATGAATTAACCGACATGGTAGGCGCAATCAATTCATTTATGGAATTAATTGAGCTATCGCAGGAACAATTAAAATATAAAATTACTCAACATAGCGAAAAGCTCGAGCGACTGTCTGGGTTAAATAAGAATTTATTTGTTGAGATTAATCGTCAAAAAGCACTCGAAGTGAAGCTCAAGCATGATGAAGAAGCGTTACGACAAATGGCTTATCATGATGCACTGACGGGTTTGCCTAATCGTGTTTTCTTTCGTGAATTTTTAAAGAAAGTTATAACCAAAGCAGAGAGAGAGGGAGAAGGATTTTCACTTTTATTTCTTGATTTAGATAAATTTAAATATATTAATGATTCGTTTGGCCATGATATCGGAGATAAATTTTTGCAGCATATAGCGACGCAACTCAAAAACTCAGTTCGAAAAAGTGATTTTATTGTGCGTTTGTCCGGCGATGAATTTATTGTTTTATTAAGTGATACTAATTTGAAAGAGTATATCAATATTGTAGTCAATGGTATTTTAAAAAATATTTCTGCTCCCATCGAGATAGGCAATAATACGATTAAATCAACAGTGAGCATTGGTGTCAGTATTTATCCGGCGGACGGTGTGACCGTCGAAGAGTTAGAGAAGCATGCGGACTTAGCAATGTATTATGCAAAAAAACAAACTGGCGATGCATGCTGCTATTATGACAGCTTACCCAAAGATGCCATATCCCCAAGTTAATGCATTTAGAAAATTCATCGTAACCGCTCACAGCCTTTTCCAATCTAGTCAACAGCAGGAGCCGCTGCATTGCTTCTCACTCATTTGACCTTTGCATCATTCTCGAGTAAAGTTTTCCTCATTTTTTAATGTAGAACCTGGAGTTTTGTGTGTCATGGCAAGTATAGTCAATATTGTAGGGTACAAATTTGTCAGTTTGGTTGATCTCAATGACCTGCGAACCTTCTTTCTCAGGGAAACAAAACGCTTACTGCTTAAAGGCACTATCTTATTAAGTCCTGAGGGTATCAATCTTTCGCTAGCGGGATTGCCAGAGTGTATCAACGAATTTAAGCAAATGATAGTGAAAGACCAACGCTTTGCGAGCTTTTCTTTTCGCGAAACGCGCGTCTCTTTTCAGCCTTTTAATCGCATGAAAGTCAAGCTTAAGAAAGAAATCATTACTCTGAAACAGCCGCCTATTCAGCCCGAGTTGGGCATCGCTCCAGAGATTACCCCAAAGGAGTTTAAAACTTGGCTAGACGAAGGGCGAGAGATCACGATTCTGGATACGCGAAATGAGTATGAAGTACGATTCGGGACCTTTGCAGGGGCCGTGAGCTTGAAGCTCTCTGAGTTCAGCGAATTTCCAAAAGCGGCTCATCAAGTGACTCGAGACAAGCCCATTGTGATGTTTTGTACGGGTGGTATTAGATGTGAAAAAGCAGCCTGGGTGCTGCTTAATGATGGTTATTCAGAAGTGTATCAATTGAAAGGGGGTATCTTAAATTATTTTGCAGAAGTGGGAGGCGACCATTACAATGGCGAGTGTTTCGTCTTCGATCAACGCATTGCATTAGGTAGCGATTTAATCATGACGAATACTAAACAGTGCCAAGTGTGTCAAGGGCCAGTAAAGCAAGCGGAGCACATCCGAGACAAGGTGTGTTGTCCAACCTGTATGATTGAAATAAAAGGAAAAAACAATGGGATTAAAACAGATAGAGCCGGGTCGCTCAGTTCCTGATGATATTAATGTGATTATTGAAATACCTTCCAGAAGTGATCCAGTAAAATATGAAATAGATAAGAAAAGCGGTTTATTGATGGTGGATCGCTTTGTGGCTACTTCTATGCATTATCCATGTGATTATGGTTTTGTACCGGGGACCTTGTCAGAAGATGGTGATCCGGTGGATGTATTGGTTGTCACGCCATTCTCTTTATATCCTGGCACGGTGGTTCGTTGCAGGCCGATTGGGATGCTCAAAATGACGGATGAGTCGGGTCCTGATGCAAAAATTTTAGCAGTTCCGGTCGATAAACTGACTCCAAAATATGCCGATGTGCAAAAACCAGAAGACTTAGGAAACGATTTATTGGCTTCTATCGCACACTTTTTTCAACACTATAAAGATCTTGAAGAAGGCAAATGGGTTAAGATTGACGGTTGGGCTAACTCAGAGGTAGCAAAAGCAGAAATTTTAAAAAGTGTGGAGCGATATCAAAAAGAGTTAGCCTAGTGCACGCATTGGCCCGCGCTGCTGTTGGTACGCGGGGGGCAAACGTGACAGATTATAAAAGCAGGTTCACACTGATCCCTACAATCAACAAGGGAATGATAAGCCGCATCAAGAACCGCCAGGTGGTATAAATAAACGGTTTAAACTGCAGTTCGCTCGCCGTGATAGAGCGAGAGATCATCCAACCCGCAAAGAGCGCGATCAAGAAGGCCGAGATGGGGATCAGTACATTATTGACTAAGCCATCAATGAACGTGTAAATAGTCCAACGGTTAAAAAATAATTTATCTGACCAAGAATAAAAAGATAACACAAAGGCCGTACCGAGTAATGCCGCTCCGACAAATACCAGTATAGCAGCGGCGATGCGCGGCAAATGAAAACGTTCGATTAAAATCACCGTAGCCGATTCCGCGATGGCAATGGTAGGTGTCCAGGCGGCAATGACGGTAACCAGAAAAAATAATAAGGCGACAATATGGCCATAAGGGATTTGTGAAAAGAATAAGAGCGTGTCATGGTAAGAGGCAGGTTGTAATGCCAAAGGATGGGATAAAACGGTCAGAGGATAAATCACAAAATAAGCGAGCAATGAAATCATGGCGTCGAGCAATAAGATGACGACAGTCGATTTGCCAATGGAAACAGAATACGGTAAATAAGAACCGTAGACTATCATTGTGCCCATGCCCACATTGAGTTTGAAAAATGCATAAGACAATGCTGCAAATAAAACCGTGCTAAACGATTCGTCGGGCAATAAACGGGTTAAATGAGAAAGCGCCGCTGAGAAATGTCCTACACTGCAAGTGTAAATGGCGAGCCCTAGTAAAGTGATAAAATAGAAGGGAACGGTGATGCGAGAAATGCTTTCTAAACCTCGGTTAATACCACGCGCAATGACTGCCATGGTGGCGGCCAAAAAAATCAGAAAACAACTTTCTATCTGGACAACAGGGCGTATGGTTGAGGTATGGGTTGATGAGAGTGTTTCAGTAGGTAATGCATGAGTCATCACATGCATGAACAGGGTTGAAAAATACCCTTCCGGAAAAGCCACTAGCACGGCATAATCCGCTAAACTTAAAAATGAAATGATAAAACATAACCAACCTAACCATTGCCATCGCTGATTTGCTCCAGATTGAAAAGCCAACAGGCTAATCGAACCGACAGGGTTTTGTTTACCTTTTCTGCCAATGAGTAACTCAGCAAACAAAATAGGAACGCTGATAAGAATTTCGCAGGCAATAAAAAGTAAGATAAAACACCCACCGTATTGATAAACGTAATAAGGAAAATTAATGAGGTTTCCCAAGCCGACCACAGCACCGGTGGTCACCAATACATAGCTGGTAAAAGAGCTCCATTGTGCTCTTGGTGGATGAAGAGGTTGGCTCATAATTTATCCTTTTATGATTTTACTTCAGTGGGTTTATGAAACTTTCTTAAATGCGTTTGACCTTCTTCAATTTTCTCACTTAACTTATGACCGAGTACTTTGTGTATCGTATACACTGCAGGGTGAGAGGATAAAAAATTCATTTCATTGCGTAAACGTGTTAATGCGGTTTCAGTCGCAGCTTGATCGAGCTTCGTAAAATCAAAGGTGTCAACTTCAACTGCCGTTTTTTGAATCCAAATGTTGAGCTCATTAGAGAGCAAGGTTGATGCTTCTTGAATGGCCGGTTGATGAAGATCAGCGGGTAAATAGCGCATGACTTCATTTCGCAAGGTATGGTTTGTTTGTTGTGATACAGGATCAAAAATCTCGGCCATTCGTTTCACTCCTGCGTTCATTTCATTATCCGAGATAGTATATCCTGTGCGATTTTGATGAGCATCTAAACGCGCCCCCTTGTATCTTGCATAGATCAGCACCAAACGAGTAAATTCAGAGTTACCACCACTGTTTTTTAAAACAATGTTATGGATGGTTATAGACGGATCTTTCATTAGGGTATCAAACCAAATGTGGGCTAATGCAATCAGCTTAGGATTCCATTTTAACGCTGAGGCATATTGGTTATAAATATGTCGTGAAAAAGTAGAAGCAGACATGCGTGTTTTACCAAATATACCAAAACCACTCGTTTCTTTTGGTAGGGATAAAGGGAAAGCGGCTTTAAAGTCTCTGGAAGAGAGTAGCTCATTTAAGTTCTTTTCAGTGACGAATTCAGCAGGATACCGTTGTATTTTTGCCACATAATGCGTTGTTAGATAAGCTTCCAATTTTTTTAGTCGATCTGTATCGGGCGCATTGGTTGGATTTTCCCAATGCCGTATCAGCAACAAAGCGAGTGTATGAGCAATCGATAAGTCTGGATCTTCATAATCCGTTAATGTCGTTACCTGATTCTCAGAGGTGAGTAGCGATCCCGATTTAGCTTGGTTAATAGGGTCTTCGCTCCATGGATGAATAAGAATAACCGCTGTCTTGTCATCCGCGAATGGCGCTACTTGTTCTAAGGGTAATGGCGCTTTTATTTCGGCAATAGCGCCGGCTATCGGTTTATCTTCAGCCTGCGTTCTGTTAGTTGAAAAAAATTGCGTTGCTTCTTCCGCAAAAGAGGTTCCTTGCTGTCGGTTTATACAAGTGACACGTGTCGAAAAAAATTGTTTATCTGGATCTGCAGTCATCAAGTGCTGTGTCTTCTCGACACCTTGTGTTATATGGCTTAGTCTTGAATTTTCTGTGGGTTCCTGAAGCGCTGTTGCCAAACGCTTCAAGCTCTCTACGGCTTGTTTAATTTGTTCGGTCGCATGGGTTTCTTCTGCCTTGTTATTCCGATAAGGAGCACTTTGCGATACATTCATTAAGTTAGCTGAGGCTTCTTGAATCGCTTTGGTCAAGGCCGCTTCATTGATAGTGAACCCACTGAGCTTGGTTTGCACTGTCTTTATTGGTTCCTGCTCAAATAGGTGAATAGCCTCTGGATTGCTGTTAATCGAGTTGAATAGTTCGTAAATGTGTAATTTGGATAGATCTAGCGGCATTGTATCAAATGTATGCACAATAGTGTTAAAAGCCGTATCACAGAATTGAATTAAATGGTTTTGATCAACGCGGCTGTTTGGGTCATATTGCATTTTGTAAGCAAATTCTTGTAGAAAACGAATTTGTTCCTGCATTCTTTCTGTAAATGGAAAATCACGAACCTTATTTATTTTAAGAATGGCTAGTATTATTTTAAGCCGAGCGGCATAGATAGTGGCACGTTCGGGAAGGGTATGCTTCGGATCAAAATCTTTCATTAACAATTTTCTAATACCAAATGGCTGCTCGTTGGAGAAGATTTCGGACGTTTTTTCATAAACTAATTGATCTAACTGTCTGGCTGAGCGACTGAACCGATTGCCAAACCAATGGTACAACCAACCGCCCCGTCGTTTTCCATTAGATTTTCCACGAAAGTGGTGTTGTTCTTGTAAGCAGAAATGGGGATGTTGATGAATAAAGTCGTTGAGTTTTTTGGGGTCAGAAAGATAAAATCCTTGTTTTTTATCATAAGAAAAACATAAACTCAGCTCAATTTCTAATCCATATTGTTTTAGCGATTGCATGCGAAGAAAAAGTGTATTGGGTAGAAACCCTTTAATCAAATCAGCGTAATCCTGTACGGTATTCCCAGCAGTAACAAGCTTGGACTTTGGAATGCCAATTCGCTTAGCAAGCTGCTTCAATACCTTAGGATCCTCTTTGTAGTTATCGCAAGCGCTGGTTATCTCATCCTGAACCAGTTGCTCAAGCTGTGTATAGGTCATTCGTGTTGTGCATTTAGCAATGGCTTCAGCCATTTGATGATTAACACGCAAGACGGTCGGGTATTCATGGGCATGAAAGGTGGGCTCTAAATGCAGTACACGCCAAAAGTTCCAAATGCCATAGCGGTGCGGGTGAATGTGATTATCTAAATGGAGTAATCCACCGGCATGATCAATACTTAAAAATTGCTGTTTTCCAACGCCTATATTCGCACTATGAACATCATCATCACCGGTTAACCAGGCAGCAATCAACGCTTCTTCTAGGCCTTTATAGCCAGACTCATCATGTAGAGATGAGATTTTTTCAAAGACGGCAGTCGCTTTGGTTTCTAACGGCAGTTCTTGGCGAGAACCGGCAAGTTTGACTCGTTCATTGAACCCAGCCAGTTTATGGCTTTCTTGGTACGCATCAAATGCAATGGATACAGCATAATTAGTTGAGCCAGTGGCCTTGGCATAGGGATCTTTTACCATGAAAGTACCGGCGCTATAATCGGCATCCAGGTTGACAAAACTGGACTTGATGCGTCCACATAAAGACTCGATAATATTTTTACAGGGTTTCCCTTCCCGTTTTATCATAAAACGTTGGGCATGAATTTTTCCATCCGGTGTTTGATAGCATCCCATGTACCAACCGCCCAATGGCCCTGAATCTTGCGCCCCGCCTGCACCTTTGGGTGCAAGATAGCGATAATCTTGAATGTTTCGGCTCATGCCTTGACGTAACTCTTCATGTCTAGGCTTATCTGATTGAACCTGGGACAGTGGGCGTGAAAATAAATCCGTATGATTCAGTGTGTCCCTAGGGATACACCTTAAGACGTTTTCCCATGTGTTTCTGTTAGTGTAGCGTTTCTCTTTTAATAAGGTGAATAAGCTATCTATGTCAGAATCAGGTAAGTGGAATGCTGTCGCAATGGCGGAAAGAGCACGTTTTTTGGATGGGTTGCCTAATAGGGATAGGATTTCCTTGAAGCTGTTAAGTGCTTGTTCATGCGATTCAGGTTTCTCTAATTGCCTCAACAAAATGTTTCCCAAAGAAAAAGGATCTTGTTTAACGATCTGCTCAAGCCGTTGCTTCATCATCTTAGGATCACTTAATGCCGCTATGCTTTGGACATAGGATCGTTGTTCAGGCAGTGAGGAAGGATCACCTGCAATGCTCAGTGCATTTAATACCGTGGCTTCCATTCCCTTGCGTTGTGCAACACACAGATGATAGGATCGAATCACTTCATTATAAGCGCTATCACAGGCTTGAATGACGAGTTGACTATCCGTGGGATTCGAAAAAAGCGCATTGTCAGTCAACGCATTCGTTAAATAAGCGATCAACGTGTCTCGTTCCGCTTTAGCATGATCTTCCTCTTTGACTTCAAAATAGTCCAATATGGTCCTCATCATGTTCAGTCTGGCTAGCATGCAAGTGGTGATGTGTTTCAGTCGTTCTTCCCGCTTTCTGCTGCTCAAGAAAGTGAGTATTTTTAAGTCGTTCGCCAGCAATGCTTCAATGTCTGTAAGATGGTCAGATTGCATCTCTTCTTGAAATTGTTTTTTAAGCTCCGAGAAATAAGGCTCTGAGTTGGTGTCCAGCGCCGGGCCACGGAAGTGATAATGGGATGCCATGAAATACATGGGATGTTGATGGAAGAGTTTTGTTAGTTCCTCATGGTGATTGTTCATCGGATTCGCAAGATGGGGTTGATACATTTTTTCTGTTTCAGTGAGCGTTTGATTGGCATCTAATTTCTTTTTTAGACGTTCTCGTTCTGCCCAAGCACTGAGAGTAAGCTCCATGGCATATTCGCCAAGAGAGAATTGTCTAGACAAGATACGGTCGACTAAAAAAGTTTTCAGTTCATTAGGTTGATTTTCTTTGGCTATTTTACTTAGCGCAAGTATTTTTTCATCAGGATCCAATTCCAGGGCAAACTGTGTGATCAGTGTTTCCTGATTGTAATGCTCTAATGCCTCATCGATGGCATCTTCAATCGTTTTTTTCAGGGCTGATTTGCTACTCATTGCGATACCATTCAATTCTTCAACAAATTGAGCAGACATTCGTACATCGATGGGGTAGCTATCGATATAATGAGTGTATTGTTTGCGCTGTGTTACATTATGAGGATGGATGGATCGTGCAAACGGCTCATCATCGGATTCGACAGCCTTAGCTTTTGTATTAAATCCGGCAAATCTTCTTCGGAATGCACCACCAAAATCAATGCCCACAAATTCGTAACGATCGCCTACTTTTGCGATAGCGGTGTTATCTGTATGAAACTGTGTATTGCCAACGAGTAAGGAGCTGCCTAACACTTTCCCAAGACCTGGAATAGGTTTTTTGTGATTTAAAAAATCCTTATCTTCTTTAGCATCCTCTTTTAATGCATATCCACCGTAAGCAAGCAATCGTGTTGTCATTTGCATTCTAAGAGAAGCATCCGTTCCTTTTTCACGTTTCATGGCAGGATCAGGCGTAAATTCGTGAACTTTATGCAAGCCGTGATAGGTATATCGTAAGTCACTTTTTAACGACGTGAGATCTTTAAACTCATCATAAAAAATGGATCCAACATAGGTCGCAGTATCTCGATTGGCTTGTTCATTGTCTTTAACGGGTTTGTTAGCAAACAACGTTGCGGCACTATTATTACCCACAACCGATCGCATGATATTGCCTGATAGAACTTCCGCCATATTTTCACGATGATTAATCTCTTCATCGGTGGCTTGTTTGAAAAACACCATTTGAGTTTGTAAATTGCCTTCAGCATCTTTATAAAAACCCAGATAATTTCCACCGTATTCCCCGGGATTATTGGCACCTCCTCGTTTAGGCGAAATGCAACGATAATCTGTCATCTGCTTCGATAAATACGGTAATAATGCGGCTTTATTACCGGGCGCAATTTGTT
This sequence comes from Pseudomonadota bacterium, assembly GCA_021807565.1. Taxonomy (GTDB): domain Bacteria; phylum Pseudomonadota; class Gammaproteobacteria; order DSM-16500; family DSM-16500; genus JAKBCU01. The sequence continues at coordinate 11,520 of JAKBCU010000047.1, forward strand.
CTGGTACCGTCGGCACGTTTGCTGTCCAAATAGACTGTCCGCATTGTATAGAGGGAATGTCAGATAAACCATGCTCCATATTCATAGGAACGGTGGTGACTTGTTTAATAATCGTTGTCCACTGCTCGTTATAACCAATAGGTTTTTCGTCAATCACCCCGTTGAGCGCTTGATGAAACGTGTTTAGTAGTTTTTTGAGTTGGCTTTTCGCCTGCTGAAAGGATTTGCCAGGTTCTTTAGTTGTGTTTTTGTATTTTTTTCGGATGGCATCAATCTTTTTGAGTTGTTCTCTTAAGGAGAGCTCTGTCTCATTCCATACCGCGCGAATCTCATTTTCTTCTTGTTGATACTCCTGGTATAACGTTTCAAACTGAGCACACATACCCTGATATGAACGTGAATCTTGCATGTGCCTATTGAGTTGCTGTTCTAAGCCTAGCGTTGTGACACATGTTTTGATAAACGCGATGCGTTCTCGAAAACCCAGTTGTTTCGCGAAGCCATTCAATGTCGCAAAGGCATTTTTTCTTTTGTTGTTGGTTTGTTCATCTGTTTCATCTGGAGCAAGGCGTGCGACCAACAAAGGCCCCAGTTGAGTTTGTTCTTTTATTTCTGGTGGAGGTTGATTGCTTAACATAACACGCCCTCACGCTTCTTTTTCCCACATTTCCAGTATAGATTATCTTAGTTTGTTTTGGCGCCCAAGCAGAAAAAAGTTTCATTTAGTGATGGATCGGTTTTTAAGTTTTTTTTAAGAATAGTAGTATACAGTAGCAGCCATGAGGGGAGGGACTGGATAGTATTTTTCCTACAAGAAATACAGGCTCTAGCTATTAAAATAGGTTGTACAAGGGATAATAATAACCACACATCATCGCTGATATACCACCCATAAATGACAACATGAGTATGAATAAAAAACAGGTTAATTTAGGCGCTATCCTTTCGTTGATTACGGCAGGTTGTTTTATTTTTTACATCTTATTGAGTGATAAGATTCATCCTTGCTCAATTTATTCTGTGTGGACGTACACTAGTCATTGGGCTAAACATTCTAGTTTAGTGGCAGTGGCTTTTCTGCCTATTTATGTTGGTTGTATGATTTTTGGTACGGCGATTTGTAGCATTTGTTTTGGAGCAGCGGTACAAAGACGCATTACCCGACGTTTTTTCACCAAGAAACACTCTGTCTATACCCTTTTTTATTATAAAACACAGCCTCGCCGACGCTTATTTGTAAGCAAATAGTGTATTCTTTTGTGAGATATAACCTATTTATAATGTGAGATCTAACCCACAATTTCTCTATTCCATCTCTGCTATTCCTTAGTAAATTTTTGAAAAATAAATCGATTTTTTAATTTTTTGTTTTTTTTTAAAGAGAAGTCTCTTTTTAACAACTAATGGACATAATGTATTTTGTTATCATAAGGTGTTGATGTTGTATTTAGGAA
>JAKBCU010000048.1 GCA_021807565.1 Pseudomonadota bacterium
AATAGCTTTTACTCATCATGATAAAAAACCAAAATTAGATATTGATTCATCTAATATGGCACTGGATGCCAGCTAAAAGCATGCTGGCATGACAGGAATAGCATTGAGCTTATCCGGAATTCGCGTACTTAGGCTGTGCGAAATTATTGTTAGAGCATGGAGCAGATAGTAATGCAGAATATAGTTTTGAAAAATGGAATCCAAAGAAATCAGCTATAATCCACAAAGAAGTTTTCTCTCCCCTTAAACAGGCGATTCAGTCGCAATTCCAACCAGCGCTAGACTTAATATTAAAACCAGAGTATAAAGTGAATCTATCTCACATCGTAGAAAATGAATCACCTTTACTCTATGCAGTCAAAGTGGGCTATGGAGTGGAAAGTTTGTTAGCTGCAGGTGCAGATCCTAATCAAGTTTGGAAGAATCAAACGGATACACCATTAAGTCAAGCGGTTAGATCTGGTAAAGCTACTGCGATTGTAGCGCTTCTTACAAAAGGAGCATTAGTTAATACACCTGTTTGTTATCAGGATGAACTTATCCAGGTAAACAGGGAAACGCCTTTACATATCGCTTTAAAAAACCAGGATGCGGTAGCTTTAGCTTTAGGGTTGTTATTGGATGCCGGGGCCAATCCAGCGATTCCTTTTCAATATGTGATTAATAATCGGCAATATGATGTTCCATATACTGAGATTTGTACATCACAGGAATGTCGAGAACTACTAGCAGCCCGCCATCAAAAACCTTCTTGCTTAACGATGTAATGACAGCAATCCTGTTGACATCCTAGAGGACAGCGTTCATATCATTTTTTTTGGTATTTTGTTATCATCCACAGTTACCTATTTGTTGAACCACCTCGAGAAAGTTGAATGGCTACCCTTCCTATTCCAGCAAAACTTCAGTGGGCATGCCGCCGAGGCATGTTAGAACTGGATATCTTATTGGGTCATTTTCTTTCAGAAGTGTATCCGTTATTAGGTTTTGATAAACAAGCTATTTTTGTTCGGCTTTTGACGTATGAAGATCAAGATTTATTTATGTGGTTAACCGGAAAAACAGTATGTCCTGATCCCATGATAAATAGAATGATAGGGGAGATTCGCCGCCATGCCAACGTTCGCCATTTCATTGGGTCTATCTAAATCATTTGTTCTATTCTATTTAATTTTGTTCGTTTCCAGTGTCTCAATCCTTTTTGTATCAGACATAGCCGGTTGGATCAAACTAGTCTTGATGTTATTGAGTGTGGTCTATATGGTCTCTATTTTTTATCAACAATCACGATTTCTTGTCTTGCATTATGATGGGGCTGCTTGGTTTTTTGAAACTAGACAAGACAAGATAGCCATTCAAATGGATGGCAGCAGTGTAATCACGCCTTGGCTATTAGTATTGCGTTTTAAGAGACCAGGTATCTTTTTCTTAGGAACCCTCGTTTTATTCAAAGACTTCAGCCATCGAGACTCCTATCGTCGCTGTGTGGTGGCACTAAAACATGGCCGGTCAAAGTCCCTCAACCCGTCTGCTTTTTTATGAAAAAATAATGACAATCTCTTGTAATCTGTTATCCTGAGCATCTAAAAAAGAACTCAATGCTGATGATGTACTGCTACCACTCAATTAGTCAAGACATGTAAGAATACCTATGAATCCTATTCGAAATTTTTCTATTATCGCCCATATTGACCATGGTAAGTCGACATTGGCAGACCGCTTAATTCAGTTATGCGGTGGTCTCAGCGAACGGGAAATGGCCGAACAAGTCTTAGATTCTATGGATCTTGAGCGTGAGCGTGGCATCACGATTAAAGCGCACAGTGTGACATTGCAGTATAAAGCAAAAAATGGTCAGACTTATCAACTGAACTTTATTGATACACCAGGCCATGTTGATTTTTCTTATGAAGTCTCTCGCTCGTTGGCGGCTTGTGAGGGGGCTTTATTGGTGGTGGATGCAGGTCAAGGTGTAGAAGCACAAACCTTAGCTGTTTGCTATACCGCTATTGAACAAGGTTTAGATGTTCTTCCTGTACTGAATAAAATTGATTTGCCTCAGGCAGAGCCAGATCGTGTCATTCATGAAATTGAAGAAATTATTGGTATTGAAGCAAAAAATGCAGTGAGAGTGAGCGCAAAGCAAGGTCTGGGTATTGAAGAATTACTAGAACGTTTAATTACCGATATTCCAGCACCCGCAGGTGATGAAAATGCACCGTTGCAAGCGCTCATCATTGATTCTTGGTTTGATAGTTATTTGGGTGTCGTCTCATTGGTGCGCGTCAAACATGGAACACTCAAAACGGGTGACAAAATGCAAGTACTCTCGACGGGTAAACATCATGACGTGATGGATATTGGAATATTTACGCCTAAACGTGTTTCTACTGGAATCTTACGAGCCGGCGAAGTCGGATATGTTGTCGCTGGAATTAAAGAAATTAATGGCGCTCCTGTAGGCGATACTTTAACGCATGCAAATCGTTCTGCAGCAAAACCTTTGCCTGGCTTTAAGAAAATCAAACCACAAGTGTATGCGGGGTTATTTCCCGTCAGCGCTGATGATTTTCCCGCTTTTCGCGATGCCTTGGCTAAACTGTGTTTAAATGATGCCGCTTTATTTTATGAACCTGAATCCTCCGAAGCTCTGGGTTTTGGTTTTCGCTGTGGATTCTTGGGTATGTTGCATATGGAGATTGTGCAAGAGCGGTTAGAGCGAGAATATGGCCTCAATTTAATTACAACGGCACCCACGGTTATTTATGAGGTTGTCACTACAAAACAAGAACTCCTTTACATTGACAACCCATCAAAATTACCACCACTCAACTTGATTGAAGAAATTCGTGAACCTATTGCCAAAGTAAATATTTTAGTACCGCAATCCTATTTAGGGAATGTCATGACACTGTGTGTTGAGCGTCGTGGCATACAAAAAAATATGTTGTACCTAGGAAATCAAGTGACGCTGACTTATGAAATACCTATGAGTGAAATCGTGTTGGATTTTTTTGATCGATTAAAATCGACCAGTCGTGGCTATGCATCACTTGATTATAGTTTTTCTTATTTTCAAGTCTCAGATCTCGTGAAATTAGATTTATTAATTAATGGTGATAAAGTCGATGCATTGGCGTCCATTGTTCATCGGGATCAATCGGCTTATAGAGGTCGCCAGGTCGCAGAAAAAATGCAAGAGCTTATTCCAAGGCAAATGTTTGATGTGGCGATTCAAGCCGCGATTGGTGCGCATGTGATTGCACGAACGACAGTCAAAGCCTTACGTAAAAATGTGTTGGCAAAATGTTATGGCGGTGATATTTCTCGTAAAAGAAAATTGTTAGAAAAACAGAAAGAAGGTAAAAAACGGATGAAACAAGTAGGCAATGTCGAGATTCCTCAGGAAGCATTTCTCGCTATTTTAAAGGTAGATAAAAAATGAATTTCAACTTTGAGCTAATTTTATTTTATGCCATTATCGTCAGCGGTATCATTGTCTTATTAGATAACATTTTTTGGGCGCCAAAACGTGCAAAATCAGCTGATAAAAAATTACCAATCATCGTCGATTATGCGCGTTCATTTTTTCCTATTTTAATTATCGTGTTCCTGCTGCGCTCTTTCTTATTTGAAGCCTATCGCATTCCATCGCCCTCACTAGAGCCTACCTTATTAGTCGGTGATTTTATTTTAGTAAATAAATATGATTATGGGTTTCGTTTGCCGATTTTGCACAAGAAAATCGTTTCAATGGGCGAACCACAACGTGGCGATATTGTCGTGTTTCGTTGGCCGCCAGACGAATCCATTAATTTTATTAAACGTGTAGTGGGTGTACCGGGCGATCATTTGAGCTATATCGATAAAGTGTTATATGTGAATGGCATCAAGGCAGTGCAAAGTGAGGAGAGAGAACCTGCAGAACAAATAGGTGACAAGGATATGTTGAATGCCGTCCAAAAGCAAGAAGATTTATTGGGCGTAACACATCAGATTTATCAAATCCCAACACGACCAAGCGAGGATTTTCGGGATATCGTTGTGCCGCCAGGAAATTATTTTATGATGGGTGATAATCGTGATGACAGTGCAGACAGTCGATTTTGGGGATATGTGCCAGAAAAAGATCTTTTAGGAAAAGCAAAATGGGTCGTGTTAAGTTGGAATGCGCAAGGATCTTTGCTGCATAAAATTCGATGGGAACGATTAGGGAAGGCAGTGCATTAAATTTATGAGCAGCGAATTAAGCACAAAATTAGGTTATCAGTTTGTGAATCCCGATTGGTTAAAGATTGCATTAACGCATCGCAGTAGCGGAAATGACAATAACGAACGACTTGAATTTTTAGGCGATTCGATTGTCAATTTTGTGATTGCTGAAGCACTATTTTACCAGTTTCCGCATGCCCAGGAGGGAGATTTGAGTCGTTGGCGTGCTACCTTGATTAATCGCGAAACATTAGGCGATTTAGGGCGACATTTCGAATTAGGTCGTTATTTATTTTTAGGCCAAGGTGAATTAAAAAGTGGCGGTAATCAACGTACCTCTATTTTATCTTGTGCTATGGAAGCGATTATTGGAGCTATTTATTTGGATGGTGGTTTTTCTGCAGCGCGCGATAGCATTTTACGTTGGTACGAGCCTTTGTTAAGTTCTTTGACCAAGGCTAGCAGTCATAAAGATTCTAAGACACAATTACAAGAATATTTGCAAAGTCAACGTATGGCATTACCGCTGTATCAAGTGGAGTCGATTGAAGGTGAAGCGCACCAACAATTTTTTACAGTCAGTTGTACTGTCTTGGGTATAGCAGAAAGAGCCTTAGGTCAGGGCACAAGCCGGCGCCGTGGTGAACAAGATGCTGCAGAAAAAATGTTAGGAATCCTAAAGAAATGACAATGAATACAAGATCAGGTTATCTCGCTATTGTAGGACGCCCTAACGTAGGGAAATCTACTTTGTTAAATACGTTAATAGGTAGAAAGATCAGTATTACCTCACCTAAGCCACAAACGACACGACACCAAATTTTGGGCATTAAAACAGAAGGTGATATTCAGGCAATTTATATTGATACACCGGGATTGCATCCAGTGGAAAAACGCGTGATGAGCCGTTACTTGAATAAATTAGCCACCTCTGTCATTTTAGATGCGAATGTGATTGTGTTTGTGATAGATGCCAGGAAATGGACAGAGCAAGAGGATAAGATATTAGCATGCATTCAAGAAGCAACCGCTCCTGTTGTTTTGGTAATGAATAAAATAGATTTACTATCTGATAGGGCGGAAGTATTGCCTCTTATTGAAAAGGTGAGTGAGAAATATGATTTTGCTCACATTGTTCCGATGTCTGCAAAACGTGTAGATGATGTAAGGGCGTTAGAAAAAATAGTCATGAGGATGTTGCCAGAAGGACCTCATTATTTCCCTGAAGATCAGATGACAGACAAAAATGAGCGCTTTCAAATTGCAGAAATCGTGAGAGAAAAACTCATTCTCTCAACCAATCAAGAACTACCCTATAGCACAACGGTCGTTGTGGAATCAATAAAAGATACCAATACACTCGTGGATATCAGCGTGATGATTTGGGTGGAGCGTGAAGGACAAAAAGCTATCGTGATTGGTAAAAATGGAACACAATTGAAAAAAATAGGCACGGCAGCACGTCAAGACATTGCTGTATTACTGGGCAGAAAAGTTTTTTTGCGTCTATGGGTAAAGGTAAAAAGTGATTGGACCAATGATGAACAAGCCATGGGCCATTTGGGATATGAGTAAACTCCGAAATGAAAACAGAGGGAGGCACCAAGCAGAAAGAATACGAGTCAATCAGTGGAATAAACCATGCGTATCAACCTAGAACCCGCGTTTATTTTACACACCAGGCCTTATCGGGAAACCAGTTTTTTATTAGAGGTTTTTGCCAAAGAGCACGGTCGCATCAGCCTCATTGCGAGAGGAGCGCGTAAACATAAATCCAAATCCTTATTACAACCCTTCATTCCCCTATTGCTTTCCTGGCAAGGTAAATCAGAGCTCATGACGTTGCAAACCATTGAACCCCAGACAGGTTTTGGGCGCCTGAAGGGCGATGGTTTGTTAAGCGGATTTTATTTAAATGAATTACTGATGCGTTTATTACAAAAGCATGACCCCTACCCACAACTTTATACCATTTATCATCATACCTTGTTAAAATTAGCGCAGATGCCGTTCCAAGAAGAGGTGTTGAGGTTGTTTGAAAAAAAGTTATTAGAAGAGTTAGGATATGGGCTACAGCTTCGTCATGATGTTCAAAATGGCGAACCTCTTGTGGCTGAGCGATTTTATCGGTTTTATCCAGAACAAGGCTTTATTCGATCGGAACGATGGAGTGAAGACATCAGTCCTCTGTTATTTAGCGGCAAAAGTCTATTGGCCTTAGCCGAAGAACAATGGACTGACAAGGAGTTGTTAAAAGAGGCAAAACGCTTGATGCGCGCGGCACTTTTGGCGATATTAGGATCCAAGCCATTGCACAGCCGCAAATTATTTATAGAGGTAATAGAATGAGTGCCGATAGACGATCTATTTTGCTGGGTGTCAATATTGATCATGTGGCCACGTTGCGTCAAGCGCGGATGACGCGTTATCCAGATCCTGTGATGGCTGTTTTTGCCGCTGAACAAGGTGGGGCAGATGGGATTACAGTCCATTTACGTGAAGATAGACGCCATATTCAAGAGCGTGACATTGAATTGATTCAACAGGTATTGCTGACCCGTTTGAATTTAGAAATGGCTGTTACCAATACCATGCTAACCTATGCTGAAACCATTCGACCGGCATTGTGTTGTTTGGTTCCGGAAAAACGTGCTGAGTTAACGACAGAAGGCGGCTTAAATGTCATTGCTGATGTATCACGCATTAAAGAGGCGTGCGCTAGGCTCGCTGCCAATCAGATTCAAGTGTCTTTGTTTATTGATCCAGACCTAAAACAAATTGAAGCCGCCTTGGCTTGCCAAGCACCAATGATTGAAATTCATACCGGTGCTTTTGCAGAAGCCACCGTTCCAGAGATTCGAAAAAAAGAATTGGAGCGCATCAAAGAGGCCGTATCTTTTGCTGCTCAGGCGGGATTAATAGTCAACGCAGGCCATGGCTTGCATTATCAAAACGTGCAGGCGATTGCTGCCATTCCCGCTATTAATGAATTAAATATTGGCCATAGTATTGTTGCACAAGCTCTTTTTTCTGGGATGCAACAAGCGGTCAGTGAGATGAAACGATTAATGTTGGAAGCAAGAACATGATAAGAACACGATTTTCACCCAGTCCTACGGGCATGCTGCATTTAGGTAATGCACGCACGGCCTTATTTAGCGCATTGTATGCCGCTCATCATCAGGGGGCTTTTATATTGCGGATTGAAGATACCGATGCTGTTCGGTCAGAACAAAAATATACAGACCTCTTACAAGCCAACTTGCATTGGTTAGGTGTATATTGGCAAGAAGGTCCTGATGTAGGTGGTCCTTATGCCCCTTATCATCAATCCGCAAGACACGATATCTATGATAGCTATTATCAAAAACTCATGGATCAGGGATTAGCCTATTTTTGTTTTTGTACCGATCAAGCATTAATGCTCAACCGCAAAATACAATTATCACGAGGACAAGCGCCACGTTACCCTGGCACTTGTCGTCATCTCACGCAAGAAGAAACGGCAGCTCACATTGCGAAAGGGTTAACACCCGCATTGCGATTTTCCGTACCCAAAGGTATCACAATCGATTTTGTTGACTTAGTCAAAGGACCGCAATCGTTTCAAAGTGACGATATCGGTGATTTTTTAATTCGTCGTGCGGATAAGACGGCATCGTTTTTATTTAGTAATGCAATCGATGATTCCTTGATGAACATATCACACGTTGTGCGTGGTGATGATCATTTGGCAAATACACCAAGGCAGTTAATGCTATTAGAGGCATTACAGTTGCCAGCACCTCATTATAGTCATTTGTCGATGATTACCGGCGATGATGGTGCCCCATTATCTAAGCGTCATGGTAGTTTTAGTTTACACGATTTGCGTGAACAAGGTTATATCTCGCTGGCAGTCATGAATTATTTAGCCCGTTTAAGTCATTCCTATGAAAATCAAAAACTCATGTCATTTTCTGAATTGGCGAAATACTTTTATTTAGAAAAAATAAGTCGAGCGCCGGCCCGATTCGATCGAAACCAATTATTGCACTGGCAAAAAGAAGCGGTCATGGCAGAATCGGATGAAGCGATTTTTGCTTGGTTAGGTGATGACTTGATGCAGCATGTACCCGAATCAAAGCGACACGCCTTTGCGGATGTGATGAAAAAAAATGTATTATTTCCAGCAGACGCTAAAAAATGGGTAAAAATCTTTTTTCAAGAGGCGCTGGTTTTTCAAGAAGAACAAACAATCATTTTTAAACAAGCTGGGGTTGATTTCTTTAAAGCAGCAATCGCCGCTATTCAAAAACATGGCGAAGATATTAAAGCCGTCTGCAATGATATTAAAACGCAATGCAATGTGTCAGGTAAATTATTGTTTATGCCGTTGCGAGTGGCGCTGACCGGAGAACAACATGGGCCGGAATTAGCGCATATTGCAAGCTTATTAGGCCAAGATAGCATGCTTAAACATGTTCAACATGCAAGTGAATTAGCAAGGAAATCTTAGCATGTTGAAAATCTACAATAGCTTGACGCAAACCAAAGAAGTATTTTCACCACGTGAGGCCGGCAAAGTCAAACTCTATGTATGTGGCCCCACTGTTTATGATTTTTGCCACATAGGCAATGCACGAAGTTTTGCTGCTTTTGACGTGGTGGTGCGTTATTTGCGTTTTCTTGGACTGGATGTGACGTATGTTAGAAATATTACGGATATTGACGATAAAATTATTCGCCGTGCCAATGAAAATAAAGAAAGTTTTCAGGCTGTCGTCGATCGTTTTACTCAAGCGATGCAGGATGACTTAGCTGACTTAAATTTACTAAAGCCTACGTATGAACCGCGCGCCACTGAATTTGTGCCGCACATTATTCAATTTATAGAAAAGTTACTAGCAAAGAATGCGGCTTATATTGCTGCTAATGGCGATGTGTATTACGACGTTAGACAATGTCAGCATTATGGCCATTTATCGCATCGCAATATTGATGAGCTAGAAAGCGGCGCACGTGTTGACATTTCGGACCTCAAACGAGATCCGCTGGATTTTGTTCTGTGGAAAATGGCAAAACCTAATGAACCGAAATGGCCATCTCCTTGGGGTGAGGGTAGGCCAGGATGGCATATTGAATGCTCTACTATGTCAGTTGAATTATTAGGCGCACAGTTTGACATCCATGGTGGCGGCAGAGATTTAATTTTTCCGCATCATGAAAATGAAATTGCTCAATCTGAAAGTGTGACGAATCAACCCTTTGTCACTACCTGGATGCACGCGGGGTATTTACAAATCGATAAAGAAAAAATGTCAAAATCATTAGGAAATTTTTTCTTAATTCGTGAGTTACTCAAAGCATTTCCTGCAGAAGTGCTACGCTATTTTTTAATTTCAAGCCATTATCGAAGCTCGCTTAATTTTAGTGAGGTTATTTTGCAACAAACCCATCATGCTTTGGGTAGACTGTACACTGCCTTGCGCGAGTTGCCATCTGCTAATCCATTGGTTAATAGCGAATGGGAACAAAAGTTTATGGCCGCAATGAATGATGATTTTAATACGCCTATTGCTTTTTCAGTATTATTTGAATTAGCGCATGAGATACAACGTGTACGTCATCAATCTAGTCAGGCAGCTGCTGAACTTGGGGCCACTTTAAAAAAACTGGGGAATATTTTAGGCATCTTACAAACCGAACCCACGGTGTTTTTACAAACCTCCACAGAAACAGTTGATGTTGGCAACATCGAAGCTTGTATTCTTGCGCGTAACAACGCACGTCAAATGAAAAATTGGGCGGAAGCGGATAGAATACGCGATGAATTATTAGCGATGTCGATTGTCTTAGAAGACAGTTCTGAAGGCACAACATGGAAGTTTTTATCAACCTAAGCGGGAGATCAGCATGTTAATTGGTGTTTTAAAAGAAATTAAGAATAATGAATTTCGTGTCGGCCTCGTACCGGGTAGTGTGAGAGAGTTGGTTGCTAACGGTCATCAAGTCATTGTTCAGCATAATGCAGGATTAGGGATTGGCTTTGATGATGCCGCATTTAGTAAAGCAGGGGCTATGATTGTCGAAACGGCGGAGGAGATTTTTCAGCGGGCAGAACTGATTGTTAAAGTCAAAGAACCGCAAAAGGAAGAATGTCACATGCTCCGCGAAAACCAAATGCTATTCACGTATTTGCATTTGGCGCCTGATCCTGAACAAGCACGATTGTTACAGCAATCAGGATGTATTGCAATTGCTTATGAAACGGTGACGAATAAGCACGGTGGTTTGCCTTTACTTGCACCCATGAGTGAAGTAGCGGGTCGAATGGCCATTCAAGCAGGTGCAACCAGTTTGGAAAAAACACATGGCGGAAGTGGCGTGCTATTGGGCGGCGTGCCTGGTGTGGCGCCTGCAAAAGTGGTTGTGTTGGGCGGGGGCATGGTAGGAACCAATTCAGTGCGGATGGCGGTTGGTATGGGCGCACAAGTTGTTGTGATGGATAAGTCAATTGAACGTCTTTATCAGCTGGATATGCGATTTGGTTCTAGCATTACTACGATTTATTCAACTGTGGATGCGATTGAACAGCAGGTCACATCAGCGGATTTAATCATTGGTGCGGTATTGGTTCCAGGCGGTTCAGCGCCGAAATTAGTGAAACGCGATATGTTAAGCGCCATGCGCTCCGGTTCTGTGATGGTGGATGTTTCCATTGACCAAGGCGGTTGTTTTGAAACGAGTCGTCCTACCACTCATCAAAAGCCTACCTATATTGTAGAGGGTATTGTGCATTATTGCGTTTCAAATATGCCAGGCGCGGTACCACGTACGTCTACCTTCGCCTTAAACAACGCGACATTGCCTTTTGTATTAGAGTTAGCGAATGAAGGCTATCAGCAAGCCATGCGCCATGACCCCCATTTATTAAATGGATTGAATGTCTGTCAAGGAAAAATCACTCATCAAGCAGTGGCATCGGCTTTGCAGCAAGAGTATGTTCCAGCGGAAATGATGGTTAGAAAATGATGCGTGGGAGACGGATATGCTAAATTGCTTTGTGACAAAAGAAGATACAAATGCCAAACCCATTGCGTTAGTGGCGCAACGTGATATAGATGCTTGGATAAACAAACAAAATGAATTTACCAGAAATTGGCTAGTGGCTTCTGGGTTTAAGTCAGATATTGGAAACTTTAGTTTGATCCCTAATAAAGTTGGGCAATTATCACAAGTCGTTTGTTGTGTGGCTGACAATACACTGTTATGGAATGTGGGGCATTTACCCTGTGTTCTCCCTGATGGTACGTATTATTTTTCTAATATCGATGCAGTAGCGTATGCTGAGTATGCGATTGCATGGGGATTGGGTTCCTATCAATTTACACGTTACAAAACTCAAACAAAACAGCCCGCCGTATTATATTTAACAGAATCAGTCGATGAAAATTATATTTCAAACTGCGTGCAATCTATTTATTTCGTTCGAGACTTAATTAACACACCTACGGAGGATATGGGGCCGACTGAATTAGCAGAAGTGGTTGAGGCTTTGGGTAAATATTATCATGCGAATACAACACAGATTATTGGCGAAGCATTATTAAAAAATAATTATGCCAGTATTTATACGGTAGGCCGAGCTAGTGATGATGTGCCGCGTTTGTTAGATTTACGCTGGGGTAAACCAGATCATCCCAAACTTACGCTGGTGGGGAAAGGGGTTTGCTTTGATTCAGGCGGTCTTGATCTTAAGAACGCTTCTGGCATGTTACTGATGAAAAAAGATATGGGTGGAGCCGCGCATGTACTGGGTTTAGCGCGAATGGTGATGCAAGCTCATTTACCGGTTCGGCTACGCGTATTAATTCCCGCTGTTGAAAATGTTATCTCGGGTAATGCGTATCGACCCGGTGATGTGATTCAAAGCCGAAAGGGTTTGACCATTGAAATTGGTAACACAGATGCAGAAGGTCGTGTTGTGCTAGCGGATGCGTTGACTGAAGCCGTGAGTGAACAACCGGAGTTACTGATTGATATGGCCACGTTAACGGGTGCCGCCAGAATCGCGCTTGGCACAGAATTGCCAGCCGTATTTTGCAATCAAGATCAATTGGTTAATGAGCTTCTTCAACACGCAACTGATCAAGCAGATCCCTTATGGCGATTGCCATTGTTTCCACTTTATAAAGATGCGCTTGGTAGTGGGATCGCTGATCTCAATAATGCTTCTGCCGATGCCTATGGCGGTGCCATTACCGCCGGATTGTTTAGA
>JAKBCU010000049.1 GCA_021807565.1 Pseudomonadota bacterium
AGGAAACATGAAGAATAAATTGATGCCATTAATTGATAAATTACTGCTTCGTAAACGCGCTCTAATTGAAACAGTCAATGATCAACTTAAAAATAGTAGTCAAATAGAACATACAAGACATCGTAGTATGTGGAACTTTAGGGTAAACATGCTAGGTGCTTTAGCAGCGTATTGTTTGCAGCCAAAAAAACCGTTCACCCTTCGAGACGGCCGCTGCGCGGCCTCCTCAGGGCGAACGGTTATATTTTTTGTCGTATACAGAGAACCTAGACACAATACACCTGGCCTGTTTGTAACCCCTCTACACTTTTGCTATAAGCTAAGGCGACGTCTGAGGCAGAAACCGATTTAAAACCCCGAAAATAGGCTTCATACTGCGGTATCGATTCCATCACCACCGTAGGGCTTACAATGTTAATGCGCATTCCCCGAGTTAATTCAATAGCAGCGTTTTTCACAAACCCTTCCAGGGCTCCATTGACCATGGCAGCAGAGGTTCCCATACGAATGGGATCTCGATTCAGGATGCCGCTGGTTAGCGTAAATGAACCGCATTCATTCAAATAACGCTGTCCAATCAAAACGATATTGACTTGTCCCATCAGTTTATGTTGCAAACCCAAGAGGTAGTCTTCAGCGGTGAAGGCGGACAATTCAGCAAATTTGACTTTACCTGTGGTCACAATCACGGCATCTATTGTGTGATTCGATGCGCAAAGTGATTGATACATCGACTCTATGGAAGCCGCATTCGTCATATCCATTTGTATGTCCCCTGTTTTATGTCCGGCGACAATCACAGTATGCCTTTTTTTTAACTCCATCACGACAGCACGACCAATGGTCCCTGTCCCCCCTACGATAACAATGTTCACAGAACCTCCGTTTGATTCGTCATTCGACTTCATTTGTCCTATAAACCGGGAAGTGCGCGCATAACTGTTTTACTTGTTCACGCACGTATTGTATCCTTTTTTCATCTTCTATCTGATCCAAAATATCGCAAATCCAATGAGCGAGCATCTCACATTCTTTTTCTTTAAATCCGCGCGTTGTGACAGCGGGCGTTCCCAAACGTAACCCGCTTGTAATAAATGGTGTTTGTGGATCGTTTGGCACCGCATTTTTATTGGTTGTAATATACGCTTTACCTAATGCCGCTTCCGCGGCTTTGCCCGTGATATTTTGATTAATCAGGTTAATTAAGAAAAGATGATTATCGGTCCCACCGCTGACGACGGAGTAACCGCGCTCCATCACAACTTTCGCCATGCATTTTGCATTGGTCATCACTTGTTGTTGATATTCCTTGAATTCCGGCAATAACGCTTCTTGAAAACTGATTGCTTTCGCTGCGATGACATGCATCAAAGGCCCTCCTTGGATGCCTGGAAAAATAGCGGAATTTAATTTTTTTTCGAGTTCGGGATTCGCCTTCGCTAAAATCAATCCACCACGTGGGCCGCGTAATGTTTTATGCGTCGTTGAGGTAGTCACATCCGCGAGCTGCACCGGCGAAGGATACAGTCCTGCTGCAATTAATCCAGCGACATGCGCGATATCTGACATGAGATAGGCACCAACACTATCGGCAATATGACGTAACCGTTGCCAATCCACCGTACGTGAATAAGCAGAGAATCCTGACACAATTAATTTTGGCTTGTGTTGTTCTGCTAACTGTGCAATCTGTTCATAATCGATTAAACCCGTTTCTGCATTTAACCCATAAGAAAAAAAGTGATAGCACTTTCCAGAAAAATTAACTGGCGATCCATGCGTTAAATGTCCGCCATGCGCTAAACTCATTCCTAACACCGTATCACCTGAGTGAATCATCGCCGCATACGCTGCTGCATTCGCTTGTGATCCTGAATGCGGCTGCACGTTGGCATAATCTGCACCAAATAATGTTTTCACCCGTTCAATGGCCAATGTTTCTGCCATATCAACGTATTCGCAACCACCGTAATAGCGCTTATTCGGATACCCTTCAGCATATTTATTAGTCAGTACAGAACCCTGCGCCTCTAATACTAAAGGGCTCACATAGTTTTCAGAGGCAATCAATTCGATATGCTCTTCTTGTCGTTTTTTTTCGTTTTCAATCGCCTGCCAAATAGCAGGATCGAATTGTTGCATGGATTGAGTCTTAAACATGGTATTATCCTCGTGGGTCTACGTTTTCTAAAATGGCCTGCGCTTGATGCTCTCGATATTGATGAATGGCCTTATGATACTGAGGAAATTTAATACTTAATATACTCGCTGCAAATAACGCAGCATTAATCGCGCCCGCTTTACCAATCGCCATCGTTGCCACCGGAATTCCTGCGGGCATTTGAACAATAGAGAGCAACGAATCCATTCCATTCAACGCTTCGCTTCGCATTGGCACACCAATAACAGGCAAAACGGTTTTAGCAGCAATCACACCTGGCAAATGGGCTGCACCACCCGCACCGGCAATAATCACATGGATCCCTCTTTTGTCCAGGGAGGCAATGTATTCAAATAACGCATCAGGTGTTCGATGCGCCGATAAGACACGCGGTTCATAAGCAATTTCTAAGGAGGCAAGCGCTAAACCAGCGTGCTCCATGACTGGCCAATCGGATTTGGATCCCATTATAATACTGACTGAAATTTGCATTGGATCTACCTTTTTTCATTAATGTTTAAAACAACGTATCCCTGTGAATGCCATCGCGATATTGTATTCATTACAAGCCGTGATAATGTCTGAATCTCGAACTGACCCGCCTGGCTGAATAATGGTTTTAATGCCCGCTGCAGCAATCAAATCGATACTATCGCGAAAAGGAAAAAATGCATCTGAGGCAAGCACGGCGCCCATTGCACACATGCCCGCTTTTTTAATCGCAATCTCCACCGCATCCACTCGAGAAACTTGCCCTGCCCCAATTCCAAGCGTGACATTCTCTTTAGCAATGAGAATGGCATTGGATTTAATATGTTTAACTACCTGCCAAGCAAATAATAGAGCGGCTATTTGATCCGCTGTGGGATGTGATTGGGTAACCATGGTCAATCCTGCTGCAGTCAGTCGCGTCTGATCGACATCCTGTATTAATAGTCCACCTGTGATATATTTCATTTCACGCTGTCTGGTCCCATGAGTCCCATTAGGAAGAGCAAGCACGCGTAAATTGGGTTTAGATGCAAGGAGAGCTAATGCTTCCTGGGAATAACTCGGCGCAATGACTACTTCAATAAATACTTCCTTGATCGCCTGGGCTGTCTCTGCCGTACAATGCCGGTTCAATGCCACCACGCCACCAAATGCAGAAAGCGAATCGGCTTGAAAGGCAGCAATAAATGCCTCTGCCATCCCCTCAGCCACTGCAACTCCACAGGGATTGGCATGTTTTACGATGACACAAGCGGGCTGCGAAAACTCTTGCACACAACGATAAGCCGCGTCTGCATCGGTTATATTATTATACGAAAGGGATTTACCTTGATGTTGGGTAGCTGACAAAATACCTGTCCCCTGACCCTGAAGATGATAAGCACTGGCGGATTGATGTGGATTTTCGCCATAACGTAACTCAGCATATTTTGCTGTTTGTAAATGTAATTCGGTCGGAGCCGACAAATACTCACTGATCATGGCATCGTAGGCGGCTGTATGCTGAAACGCTTTAGTCGCTAACATTTTTCGAGTGACATCACTCAACTGATGGGTTGTTGTTAATTCATTCACCACGGTCACATAATCAGCAGGATCTACCATCACACCGACCCAACCCATATTTTTCGCCGCCGCTCGAATCATCGCAGGACCGCCAATATCGATATTCTCAATAGCCTGATCAAAAGTACAATCTGGGCGTTGAATGGTTTCAGCAAAGGGATATAAATTCACAACAACCAAATCGATCCACTCAATCGCTTGTGCTTTTGCAATATCCGCATGTTTCTCACGTAACCCTAAAATGCCCGCATGAATTTTGGGATGCAATGTTTTAACACGGCCATCCATGATTTCTGGAAATCCTGTCACATCCAATATCTCTCTGACGGGAATGCCCGCATCGGATAAGAGTTGTCGCGTGCCGCCTGTTGCAATAATCTCAACATGCAATGCATGCAATGCTGTCGCGAAAGGAAT
This sequence comes from Pseudomonadota bacterium, assembly GCA_021807565.1. GTDB lineage: Bacteria > Pseudomonadota > Gammaproteobacteria > DSM-16500 > DSM-16500 > JAKBCU01. The sequence continues at coordinate 4,136 of JAKBCU010000049.1, forward strand.
AATGCCCTCTTTATTAGAGACAGAAATTAATGCTCGCTTTACTGACATATCATGTTGATTCATGCTTCATTCTCACCAAGTGTTGAAGGGTTGCGATCCATGCTTGCGCTTCGAGCATTTGTACTCTAGCTTTTAATGTCATGGGTGTATCATGAGGTAAAACGACGCATTGTTTCTGCCATAAAATAGGTCCGGCATCGATTTCTTCTGTCACATAATGAATCGTGCAACCCGATTGAGTCGCACCCGAATCGATGACCGCCTGATGCACATCTTGATCCATACCACCCGCAAATGCGGGCAATAACGACGGATGGACATTGAGTATGTTGTGCTGCCACGTTTGCACAAAGGCACTAGAGAGAATGCGCATATAACCCATTAATAAAATGAGCTCAACTGAATGTGATAGCAAAACAGTAGACACTGCTGTGTCATATGCATCACGAGTTAAAGTCGCTGGATCCAGAAAAATTGCCGGCAAATGATAGGCGCGGGCTTTATCTAAAATACCTGACTTTTCTTTATTGCTGATAACGACTTGAATAGATGCTGCTAAGTGATTAGCACGAATCGCCTCGATAATCGCTTGCATATTCGTGCCGCGAGTCGATCCTAAAATACCGAGACGAAGCGCACTCATACGACTTCTTTCTCTCGAATGGTTTGCATCCATGCAATGCGTTTTTGTATTAACTCCCACTTCCCAATATCGTCTCGATGATAAAATGACCCTTTCACTTGGCTGATTTGCTCTTCCGCTTGTTTTTCTGCCATACAAATTGTATCACCCACACCGACAGCTGCCGCTGTTCTGGATCCTGTTGCATATAATGTTCCATCACGTTCATCCACAGCACCTAGATAAAAGTGATCGTCATGCGTCATATTCGATATATCAAGTCGTTGAGCGTTAAGGGGTGCATCAGGATAACCCTCTGGAACAGCATATTTACACACGGTTGCTTGGTTTGCAAAATGAATCGCACACTCTGATAAAGTGCCTGTTGTCATCGCTTGACAAATTTCAAGAAAATCCGTTTGTAACACAGCCAACACATTCATCACCTCGGGATCACCAAATCGTGCGTTAAACTCAATTAAGCGCACACCTTCTCGCGTTGCCATATAACTGCCATACAAAATACCGATATATTTTTCATCGCATTCTGTTTGTAATGCATTGATTGCTGCCACATTGATAGCTAACGCAGCGGATACTTCTTTCGTCGTTAAAAAGGGTAAGCTGTGATTCGCATCAGAATAACTGCCCATTCCACCTGTATTAGGACCTGTATCTCCAACCAACGCGCGTTTGTGATCTTGCACCAAAGGCATAGGAACTAACGTCCTGCCATCACAAAAACACATCAAGGAAAATTCCTCACCCACACATTTTTCTTCTATCACAAATGAAAGATGCTGTGCCTGTAATGTTTCACAAAATTGATAGGCTTCAGTCAGAGAATGTAGGTGATCCCCTCCCACTTTCACTCCTTTACCACCCATGAGTCCATTTGCTTTAATGACATACTGGTTTTCACCCAGTTCTGATAAAAATGCTTTAACTCCTGATATATCACTGAAGCACCGATAGCGAGGTGAGCCTGGTATATGGTGTTTTTTGAGTAAATCGCGAGCAAATGATTTGCTGGTTTCAATTTGTGCGAGTGCTTTGGTTGGCCCAATGGTAGGAATGTTTACCGCCCACAATGCATCAGCCATGCCCTTTTCTAAGGGCGCTTCGGGGCCAATGATCGCCAGATCGATTTGCCATAACACGGCTTGCGCTACAACGGTTTGCACATCACCTATATCACCTACCCATCGTGCATGCGTGAGTCCTGCTATGCCGGGATGGTGCGACACAGCACAACAAAAAAGCTTGGGTTGCTGCGGGGATTGTTGCAATGCTTTTAGGATAGCATGTTCTCTCGCTCCAGATCCTATGAGTAATATATTCATATAGCCTCGTGATTATCACTGCTGTTTTTCTAGCATTCTCTGTTTACCGAGTGCTTGAATGGCTTCTTGATTCAGCTGCCCGGTGATGTAAGAGCCATTCATACAGGCTAAACAGGGACGCTCAATCGCATGATCGCCCCGTCTCGTCACTGCCTCAATCAAGTCATTTAAATCTTGGTAGAGTAATTTATCCACGCCCAGATGCACGCGAATTTGTTCTAGTGTCATGTGTGCTGCAATTAATTCATCGCTCGATGGTATATCCACACCATAAAAACACGGGTGGGTAATAGGCGGGCAGGCAGAGACTAAATAAATCTCTTTGGCCGAAAACTCGCGCACCATTTTGATAATTTCTTGACTCGTCGTGCCGCGCACAATACTGTCATCTAAAATTAATACTTTTTTATCTTTAATTTCCGTTTTTTGCGGCGTGAGTTTATAGCGAACACTGCGACTACGCTGCTGACTATTTGGCATAATAAAAGTTCGGCCAATAAATGGATTTTTGTAGAGCCCTTCCGTATAACGAACGCCTAACTCATGACCAAATGATAATGCCGCGGTATTTGAAGTGAATGGCGCAGGAATAACCACATCGGGCAACACATCAGGATATTTTGTTCGCCAAGCATGGGCTAAATTTTGTCCCATGCGTAATCTTGATCGATACACACTGACTGCATTTAAGGTAGAATCAGGGCGAGCAAAATAAACATACTCAAACACACAAGGCGTAAATTGTTTTTGCTGCACGACTCTACGAAACAAGTGACCTTCATGATTAATGAATATGACCTCTCCTGGTTGCACATCCCCCATCGGGTCAAAACCAAGCGCATAAAACATAGTCGTTTCTGATGCGACAATATAATCCGTCGTGCCATCTGCATTGCATCGTTCACCGAATACCAACGGTCTAATACCGTGGGGATCACGAAAAGCCACTAATCCTTTACCAATCATGACACTCACGATGGAATAGGATCCTTGAGCGCGTGAAAAAATCGTTTGAATTGACTGGCATAAGGCATCAAAAAAATCCTCACCATCTTCTTTGACATACGGTTTTGCATCTAAGCCATCGGCTAACAGATGCAGTAATACTTCTGAATCAATAGAGGAATTAAGATGTCTGTGTTTTTGCTGAATAATAGCTTGAGACAGTTGTGCGTAGTTGATTAAATTACCGTTATGCGCCAATGCAATCCCACGTGGACTACCGATCCATAAGGGTTGAATATCTGCCATATCATTACCGCCCGCCGTGGGATATCGGGTATGAGCAATGCCAATCCGGCCTTTTAACTGAAGCATATCTTGAGGGGCGAAAATCTCACGCACATAACCCAAACCTTGTTTCACATAAAAACGTGAAGAACACGTCAAAATACCGGCGGCATCTTGTCCTCTATGTTGCAAATGAATCAAACTATCATAAAGCGCTTCTGCAACAGGTTGATGGCTAACAATCCCGACAATTCCGCACATGGCTCATACCTTTTATAATGTTCCTGTTGTTTAGGTTGGCTAATCAAACCAAGTAACTGGCAATCGCTCGCTTGATCCGTTCTTCCACAGGAACAAGTGTATCTGGAAAATGACATTGGCTCGCTGTCATCATTTCATATAATTGTATATAGCGTCTGGATAATTCGATGATCAATGCGTCGGGCGCGGTGGGTAATATGCTATCTTCATAAGGGCGGCAATGCTCGATGAACCAGCGGCGTAAAAACTCTTTATCGATATTATCTGGCTCGAGTGCCTGGGCGTAACGTTCTTCATAAGTCTTCGCTAACCAATATCGACTGGAATCAGGCGTATGGAGTTCATCCACTAACACGATATTGCCAGCTGCGTCTTTACCCATCTCATATTTCGTATCCACCAAAATTAACCCGTGTTTTTTAGCAACCGCTACACCATATTCATATAGCCGCATCGCCTGATTGGCTGCGATTTCCCAGTCCGTTTGAGTCATCCATCCTTCTCGAATAATCTCTTCGGGGCTAATCGGTCTATCATGGTGTATGTCTTTAGTCGTCGGCGTTAATAGCGGCGCTTCTAACCGTTGATTTTTACGTAATCCGTCAGGTAATAGGTTACCGCAATACTGCCTCACCCCGTTATCATACTGTGTCCAAAGTGACGTATTGGTAGTACCCGTGATATATCCACGCACCACAAACTCAATGGGAAAAACCTGACATTTTTTAGCAATGGTGACATTCGCATCTGGAATCGCAATCACATGATTCGGTATGATATGTGAGGTTTGCTCAAACCACCAAGCGCTCGATAAATTAAGCACTTGCCCCTTGAAAGGGACAGCAGCCAATACACGATCGAATGCACTTTGTCTATCCGTGGTAATTAAAATCAGTTTATCGCCTAAATCGTAGGTATCACGCACTTTTCCTTCATATTTTTTACCGATATCTAAATCGGTTTGTGTCACACAATAAGACAAAGCGCGTTTTATTTTTGTGGTATAAGCTTCAGTAGTCATAACAGTCATGGGCATAAGGGTTAAATAAAATTTGAGAGTGAATAATGTGTTCCCGTAGTGCGGCTAAATCTGCCATGTCTTCAGCTTCTATCTGCCACACTACGCCATGGCGAATAGAATGAATGCCCGATAAATTAAAATGATCCTCTAGCATTTGTTTTTTCTGTTGTCCTAACATATCTTCTTTAGCTTGTACTAAAAAAGAAAAGCTATTTATTTTTTTAGGTGGCGGCAGCTTAACCCATTTTTCTTTGCGAGGATTGTACAATATGCCAGTAGACTGAATGGATTTCAGTATGTCGGGTGAATGACATGAAATGTCCCAATGTATCCACCGTGTGACTTTGACAGGCCATCCAAGATGACGTAATGTCGTTTCAACTGACATGGCTTGATTATCCGTAATAATCAATTCAACCAGCCACGCATCATGGTGTTTAGGTTGCTGATAGATTTCGATTGGCTGTGGTCTAGGACAATAATGCAATGGAACAACAGGCTGCCTGTATCCTTCCGCGATATACTCACGCATGGATTGAAAAATCACGTCCCCATTCAGCGTACGTTCTGGATGCGGCATCATCGCCATCACATTGCCCGCTTTATTCGAGACCGCCGCTAAATTATAAATCGATCCATTCGGATTGACAGGAAATGCATCAATAATAGCACCGGCTTCATCGCAATATTGAAATACAGTTTGACCCTGCATTTGCATTTCTGCTAACAAACCGGATGGAATAATAAACCTGCCTTCAGCATGTGCGACAGGCACAGAGAGGATGTCGCTGGGTTTTAATCGGCGGGTAAAAGCATTTAATTGAAATTCATTGGAGACACGCATATGAACCCAAGCATTATAAAATCCGGTACCTAGCATTTTTCCAGATTGAATACGTTTGTTATCTGTCAGTGTCATACCGACTTGATCATTCGCTAGGCCGGGTACTAACCCGCTTTCTACTAAAATTTGTGCGCCATTACAAATACCTAAAATGGGTTTGCCTAACTGGCTTTGTTGCTTTATCACACCCATCAATGGATCTAATGCAGCAATAATGCCCGCACGAGAACGGTCTTCATAGGAAAAACCACCCACAATAATGAAACCCGAAAACTCAGTGAGTGCCTCTGTCGGTTGATTCCATAAAAACTCAATCGGTGTCATTCCAGCACGCTGCACGGCAAGCATCGTTTCGCGTTCACAATTAGAACCGGGAAATTGAATAATGGCAATACGCATTACATTAACCTAACCTGTGAATCACCTTTTGTGACCCTACCCAATGAATATAACGTAGTATGAGGAAATGCAGTTAACTGTTGCCTAGCTCTATCGACTTGATCTTCTGCCATCACGATCACTAATCCTATACCCATATTAAATGTACGATACATTTCGTTATCCTCTAATTTTCCAAGTCGGCGTAACACTGAAAAAATCGCTTGTTCTGGCCAATTATTTTTTTGAATCTCAACGGCACACCCTTTGGGGAGTATACGCGGTATATTGTCTAACAATCCGCCGCCTGTGATATGCGCCATTCCTTTTATGTTGACGGGTTGTTGTAGCAAATATTGAATAGGTTGCGTGTAATTTCTATGTGGTGTTAACAGCACTTCTCCTAGTGTCATATCCCACTCAGGGAGTATGGAATCCACCGTCAATTTCCCAATATCAAATAATAATTTTCGTGCAAGTGAATAACCATTCGTATGCAATCCACTCGATGTCAGGCCTAATAGTACATCGCCTGGAACAATCGTTTTCCCTAGAATCACTTTTTCTTTTTCGACGACCCCTGTAATCACACCCACTAAATCATGCTCACCAGGAAGGTAGGTCCCTGGCATTTCAGCCGTTTCACCCCCTATCAAGGCAATTTGGTGGTGGCGGCACGCTTCAACCATGCCAGATACGATTTGTTCAACAATATCCGGTTGTAAGGTATCATTTGCAATGTAGTCTAACAATGTGAGGGGTTTTGCGCCTAATACCACAATATCGTTTGCCGTAGCACTCACTAAATCCGCACCAATAGTATCAAATTTTTGCATCATTCGAGCAATCATGATTTTTGTACCGACACCATCGATGCTCTGCACTAAGACAGGATGTTGATACGCTTGTAATATCCCTTTCAAATCATACAGCGCACCAAAACTACCAATGTCGGTTAATACGGCAGAAGAAAACGTACTTTCCACGGCTTTTTTAATTCGTTTGACCGCTTCATTTCCAGCCGAAATATCCACGCCAGCTAATTTGTAATCTATTGTTGACAACTCAAATACCTCTTTTGTTCGGTCTCTCAATGATGATCCATCAACCCATATTCCCACGCTTTTTTAGCCTCAGAAATAGCAAGCGTTATGCACTGCTGTAGTTTTAACACCGGTTCTTTGATCGTTTCACCGACAATGAAAAAAGATACCTTTTTTTGTCTCAAGATCGCTTCAAAGGTGGCTAACTGAGCGTTGGAAACTTCTAAAATAAAACCGCCTGTCTCACTAAACAATTGTTTTTCTGTTGATAAATCGCCAGGAAGAGTACAGTCAACACCGATTTGATTGTGAAAACTCATTTCAGCGATAGCAACGGCAAAACCACCCTCTGAAATATCATGTGCTGCTAACACACATCCTGCTTGAATCGCTAAATAGACAGCGTGTAATTCTGCTGCAATGGTATCTAAGTTAGGTTTAGGAAGATTGGCTCCTAACTGACCGAATAAATCATAATATACACTGCCGCCTAACTCATCTTGACGAGCCCCTAATAACACGATAAGCGAACCAACACGTTTTAAAGCATACGTCACAGCTTTCCGTACATCTGGCATATTGCCTAAACAGCTAATCATAGGACTGGGAGGAATGGCGCCCGATGTAGATTCATTATAAAACGACACATTCCCTGCTATCGTAGGCAAAGCCGCATCGGGATAGTCTTTTAAGCCAATGGCAAAACAAGCATCTGAAATACCGCGCACGGATTCCGAAAACGCCCACATTTGTTCTGGTTTTTCAGGATTACCAAAACAAAGACAATCGGTGATCGCTTGCGGGCTAGCACCGACTGCCGTGACATTTCGCGCCGCCTCAACGACAGCATTCACCGCTCCCCAATAGGCACTGATTTTGTTGTAACGAGGACATTGATCCAAGGATAGTGCAATGCCTGTTAAACGAATTTCTTCAGGATACGTTTCATCGTTAAAAGGCTGCATCACCCCCGCATCCGCATGACCCGCTTCAATAATCGTTCTGCCTTGCACTTGTTTATCGTACTTTGAAAAAATGGGGAAGCGTGACGCAATGTTTTCATGGGCTAATAATTGAAGCAAGATAAGATTGTACTCTGATGGAATAGGCAAAACGGGCTCAATAGTGGGTTTAGAATGGGGCGTACAAGGCCTGTCATAAACAATGCCTTTCGTCACATCACACGCACGAGCATGCACAATCTCCTGCCCTTTGTATTTCACCTGATACATACCGTCATCACGAATTTTACCAATGACTTTGGCCGCCGCGCCGTAAGCCATATCGGGTAATGCAAATGTGTGATTATAATGTTGCAAAATCAAATCCACTAATCGAGTGGGTACAACCCACATAAATCGTTCTTGCGTCTCTGAACAGAGAATCACGGCAGGGTGCAAATGCGGCATACTGGTGGGTACTTGCTCAAGATCAATCTCAGCACCATAACCACTCGCCTCAGCTAATTCAACGGACGCACAAGCCACGCCTCCTGCGCCCAAATCTTTAAAACCCACTTGATCAATGAATTGTTGTTCTTGGAGCAATT
>JAKBCU010000092.1 GCA_021807565.1 Pseudomonadota bacterium
GGTGACTCGGCTGATAATAAGAAAGAAGTTAACAATGTTGATGAGGAACCCAATGATTTATTGGAGACATTGTGCGCTTAATGAACAGTGGTGGCGGCTCGTCGCAGCTTCCGTGACACTGGGCCTAAAAGCAATCCATATCAATGTGGATAATTTTTCTGATCATAGGAGAGAATGGATAACGTTAGTCACCACACCCAAAATCATCATATGATTTTCTTCTGTGATGGGAATGGGTTTGAATTTTTTATTTTCTGGCATTAAGTACAATTGATTGTTTTTTTGATATAACCGTTTGACGGTCAACTGACCATCAATGGTAGCAATCACAATTTTCCCATTAGTAGGGGATATTTTACGATCGACAATTAATAAATCCTTTTCATGAATACCGGCATCAATCATGGAGTGTCCTGATACGCGGACTAGAAAAGTGGTTCCTGTGTTTTTAATTAGTAATTGATGTAAATCAATATGCGTTTCAATATGATCGTCGATGGTAGCGGGCAATCCTGCTGAAACTTTAGAAGTAAACAAAGGCAGCTGATAACCTTTATTTTCTACAAACTTTAAAACGGGTTCAATTAAGCTTTCTGGTAAACGTATGGGTTTAGTAGGTTCACCATATTGTCCTTGGCCTTTTGGACGACCAGCGCCTTTTCGTTTTCCACCGTGTTTCATCGTGTGACCTCGTTATTCATATTGTTTACTATACTTGAATAAAGTACAATAATCAAATTGGTGGTTTTAAGAGGCAAGCGAATGACTGCATCAGTGAAATTACTTGATCCGCAAAAGATCAACACGTCAGATTACAAAGCGCGCTATGTTGGTTGTTTGATTCTTACAAAAGACCATCAGATTTTACTGCAACAACGAGGCCATGATTTTGTCAAACATCCTGACTATCTTTGTGAATTTGGCGGTCGGATAGAGCAGGGTGAAGAGCCTAATCAATCACTTGTCCGTGAACTGAACGAAGAATTGGGTGCCTTGGTTCAAGAAAATGAGGCTATTAGTCTTGGTGCGCTGACTGAAGCAATGTCAGGCCACACTGAATTAGTTTACGTTTATTTTTGGCATGATGCGCGCGGGACAATCACTGGCTGTTATGAAGGATCAGCAAAATTGTTTGATCATATTGAGTCTATTTTAGCTTATACGAAAATTACAGACGGACTGTGTTGGATGTTAGATGAATGTCAGAGAAGAGGATTGTTAAAAAAATGAAAAACTCAAACGGTGTTTTAAATGATCTTCTTTTTCTTGAAAAAGATGCGCGTGAATTTGGCTTTGAATGGCCAAACCAGACAATGATTATTGAACAAGCAATAGATGAGTGCAGAGAGATCAAAGAAGCGATTGATCACGAAGAAAGTCGTGATCGTATTCAAGAAGAAATCGGTGATCTTTTGCATTCTATTATTTCATTATGTGATTTTGAAGGATTTGATGTGGAAGAGACCTTAGCTAAGGTCAATAACAAATTTAGCAAACGAATGCAGGCCGTAAAAATATTAACGCATGACAAAGGGTTAACAAATCTAAAAGGCCAATCGTTTGATTTTATGTTAGACCTCTGGCGTCAGGCGAAAGTCATTGCGGATAAAGAGAAAACACTATGACAGATAATCTCAAAATTGCCGTATTGCAATTAATTTCTCGCCCAAATGATCAAGAACAAAACTTAAAAAAAGGTGATGAGTATTGCCGAAAAGCTAAAGCACTGGGCGCTGATATTGTCCTGTTCCCTGAAATGTGGAACATTGGGTACACACCGTTTAATCAGGATATTTTGCATACAGACTTTACCCCTCAACATGCGGAAATTTATGCGGAAGATATTAAAAAATGGCAAGCCCAAGCTGTTTCATTGGATAGTCAATTCGTCCAGCATTTTAGAAAATTAGCAAAAGAGTTGAATATGGCCATTGCCATTACATATTTAGAAAAGCATAAACAATCGCCTAGAAATGCTGTTTCATTGATTGACCGTAAAGGTAATGTTCAATTTACTTACGCGAAAATCCATACCTGTGATTTTTCAGCTGAAGCTGCTTGCTCGCCAGGCGATGATTTTTATGTATGTGATATAGATACAGAGAAAGGAAACATAAAAATTGGTGCGATGATTTGTTTTGATAGAGAATTTCCAGAGAGTGCACGTGTACTAATGTTAAAAGGTGCTGAGATTATTTTGACACCTAATGCATGTGAGATGGAAGAAAACCGCATTGCGCAATTTAAAAGTAGAGCTTATGAAAACATGGTTGGTGTCGCATTAGCAAACTATGCTTCGCCACAAAACAATGGACGTTCTTGTGCATTTGACGGGATCGCATTTAATGATCATGGTGCATCGCGTGACACTTGTATATTAATGGCAGATGAAACAGAAAATGTATTCATTGCTGAATTTGATATTGAAAAAATACGAGAATTTCGCAAAAGAGAAGTGTGGGGAAATGCGTATCGCAAGCCAAGGCAATATCAGTCATTGGTTTCATTAGAGGTGAATGAACCATTTGTGCGTAATAATTCAAGGAGGTAATGATGAACGCTGTTCATTCGACTGACCAAACTAAAAAATTCTGGGCATTTTTTCTCAGTACAGCAAAACCTTATCGATGGTGGTTTTTTGCTATGCTGCTGGTTGGAATTTATGCATCCATTCATAGCGTACTTCAACCTTATATCTTAAAGGTTTTATTAGATGGGGTTGCGCGTACATCCCCCATAAATGTTACCGGCAGATAATGACTAATTCTCAATCAACGTTATAGCTATGCTGCTACCATCTTACCTGATGAAACCGCTGCCTCTTTTATTAACTCCAAATCTA
>JAKBCU010000050.1 GCA_021807565.1 Pseudomonadota bacterium
ATGACGAATAAAGTTAATGTCGTTGATGCGAAAGCACCAAAGATTAATGATATCGCCAACCCTCCAAACACCGGATCAGACAACATCACCGCAGAACCCAGTATAATCGCCATGGCGGTCAGTAGAATTGGTAACAGTCGTGCAGTTCCTGATTGTGTCACCGCATCCTTCAGCAATGCACCATGCCGCTGACGCTCAATGATAAAGTCAATCAGAAGAAGTGAATTTCGCACCACAATGCCTGCTAAGGCGATCACCCCTATCATTGAGGTCGCTGTAAACGGCTGCTGCATGATCCAGTGTCCGGGGAAAACACCTATGATGGTGAGCGGAATCGCGCCCATGATTAACAACGGCAAAAAAAATGATCGGTAAAAACCCGTCAATAAAATATAGATAAGCAGCAGTGCCACCATAAATGCTTTGCCCAAATCTCTAAAGACATCCAACGTCAGCCGCATTTCACCTTCCCAAAAGAACTGGTTTTGAGTAATAGAATTCGGCTGTGCAGCATTAAAGCCAAGGTTATTCACCACGAGTCTGGTATTGTCTGGCAGTGCCATGCCGCTTATCTCATGAGTGATTGTTGCTACTGCATACACCGGACTTGAGAGCAACATTTCACCTGTTAAATACACAACCGGGTATTGATCGCGCGTCAAGATAGGCTTTGCCTGCTCACTCAAACTAATTTCCGCCACGCTTGCTAGTGACACCAGCTGACTTTGACGATTCAATAGGTAAAGCTTTAACAGTGCATCGGTGTTCATACGTGATAAGACGGGCAGCCTGAGAATAATAGGCTCAGGATCCCGCGCATTCGTTGTGTGGATAGCGCCGACCTTGCTACCAGCAAAGTAGGCAGATATTTCTTCTGCCAACATGCCGGGTGAAAGCCCTGACATAGTCGCCTTGTTTTGATCAACGATAATTTGATATTCCGGCAAATTCACGGTAACGGAATTATCAATATTGATCATCCCATAAACGTTTGGATAGATATTTTTGCTGATATCATTTGCCAGATTGCGCAGCAAATCGTAATTCGGGCCGTAAAGTGCGCCCTCCATTTGCGACCTGACCGGTGGTCCAGGCGGCGTTTCAAATAATTTGATATGACTAGCCGGATATATATCACGTACACTGGCTAGAGCAGCATAAACATCTTGCGCGATTTTATGCGAACCAATTGAGCGATGATGCTTGTTCACCAGATTCACGCGAATTTGTGCGTAATGACTGCCGTGGTGCAAGGCATCGCCCCGCGCCATAGCAGCAAAATCAACCGGTGCCGCCTCACCGAAAAAAACCTGAAAATTCTCGATATATGGATTTTGCGCCAGAACATCAGTAATTTGTCTGGCCATTTCTTTTGTCTTCGCAAGCTCCGTTCCAATATCCGAATTAATCTCAATCAGAAAAGTATTGACGTTATCATCTGGAAGCATTTTCAACTCAACGCCAAACATGCTAAGCGGCCCGTTTGTCCCGAAAGGCCGTATGAACTGCCAAGCTGGCTGCAAAAAGACTAGCATCATCGCTGCTAACACAACAAAATACAGCATGCGCCGTTTAAAGCTTGAGTCCATTAGAGGATTAAATAACTTGAGATAAAATTTATGTAATACAGTCAGATGTGGCACATTATGATCAGCGTTTGCACTCAGCGTCTGCACGGCATGCAGTCTTTTATATTTTGATTTTAGCCAGCGATATGCAAGATACGGCACGACGGTATATGCAATAATTAAGGAAATAAACATGGCAATTGGCGCATTAAATGGAATAGGGGCCATGAACGGTCCCATCATGCCGGAAACAAATGCCATGGGGATTAATGCAAGCATCACGGTAAATGTGGCAATAATCGTTGGCTTGCCGATTTCATTGGCCGCATAGATAATCAGTTTACTAAAATTGCGATGCATCGGTGTCAACATATGTCGATGAATATTTTCAATCACCACAATACTGTCATCAACCAGCAAGCCCAGAGATAGAATCAAGGCAAATAAGGTAATGCGATTGATAGTCTGCCCAGCGATCCAGCCCACACCTAGCACCAGAAACAAAATCAGTGGGATTGATAAGGTAACAATGGAGGCTTCTCGCCATCCTAAAAAGAGCATGAGAATCGCAACTACCGCTAGAATGGCGATACCCAGATGTTCAATTAGCGTATTAACCGCATCATCTGCATCGTCACCATAATTGCGAGTGACTGTAACCGTGATATTTTTCGGCAGTTTTGACTGCTCAAGTAGTGCAAGCTTTTTCAGAATGTTGCCCGCTACTTCCACGCCGTTGCTACCCTTTTGGCGTGCAAAAGCGATGGTAACAGCCGGTTTAAGTGTATTGTGCGCCAATTTATTCTGATTTGCTTTACCATACGCGAAGTAACTTCGAATATTATCGTCAGAAGGAGCAACTTCGATGCGTGATATATCTTTCAGATACACAGGCTTGCCCTGCCAAACGCCCACTATAATTTTTCCCACATCATCAGGATTCACCAACTGCGATTTTACTCGAATGGGAATTTCCCGTTGGGTAGAATCCAGTTTTCCAGCCTGCAAACTGACATTATTAGTCCTGAGTGCATCTTTCACCCATTGCACGGAAATGTAATAGGAAGCCATTTTTTCAGGATTAAGCCATACACGCAGGGAGGTTTCAGAAGAACCAGCAATCCAGCTCTTACCGACTTGCGGCACAGCTCTTAACTCCTCAAGCATGTTTGCAGCAATCGAACGCAGTTGGACAAAATCATAGTCGTCAGAGCTGAGAGTGAGTGTCAACAGCGGAACATCATACAAACTGACCGACTGAATCAGTGGTGGGAGTGTGCCAGCAGGGATTTTATCCATGTTACTATTAATCTGATTATACACTTTAACCAGGCTGACTTCTTCGTTTTCATTGACCTTGAATCTGACGGTTACTATCGCATTATCATTTACTGCCATGCCGTAAGTATGATCAACGCCGGGTATGGAGCTCATTAAAGCTTCAAGCGGCTGCACAACCTGATGCAGCATTTCAGGTGCATCACTACCAGGTCGGCTCACTGCAATATTGACGCTTGGCACGATAATTTCAGGATTATACGTACGCGACGTAAAGAGCAGTGCCATGACACCAAGCAGAATGGAGCCAATGATCAAGAGTAATGTTATTTTAGAATGTAGAAATAGTCTGGTTAATTGTCCAGCGATATTCATTCGTATGTTGTTTTGATTATCCCAATTCATTATACACTCGCTTGTTCTGGGTGGAGTTGATTGATCAGACTCAACAATCTTGCTTTTGCCAACAACAAATTATATTTAGCAAGAATTTGCTGAGCCCGTGCTGTATCTAGTCGCGACTGGCTATCGAGCAGTTGACCGAGGGGGATAATACCCTGCCCATAGCGCAGTTCCATGTCTTTTACAATCGTTTGTCCTTGAGCGGTGCTTTGTTTGCTGAGTTCATATTGCACGCGTGCGGTATCCATGGCTCGTATAGTTTCTCTGATGGCGAGATCAATATTATTAGCTGCATCATGCAGCGCTGAATCAGCCGTATTATATTGCGCATAGGCTTCTTTGGCTGCGCCATACTGCGAACCAAATGTCAGGATATTCCAGTTCAGCACGAGCATCGCTGTATTTGACGAGCCGGTCAACGAAGGGTGATAGGCATTCCAGTCATGCCTGAGCTGCAAGTCGAGCTGTGGCCAGTATTGTGCCCGTGCGGCTTTAATGCTTTGTCGTTCAGCATCAACAGTTGATTTGAGTGCCTGCAGCTGCGCATTCGACAACCTTGCCTGTGATTGCAGTTGATCAACTGATTTCTTGGAGAATACCAACTCCGCCCATTTGCCAGGATATAAAGCGCTGTCAGGCTGTCCTATTAAGTCTCTAAAAGCATCTAATTGGTTTTTTTCTTCAGCAACTGCAGCATTCAGTGTCGCCTCAACAGAACGACGGTAATTTTCAGCCATCAGGACGTCGCTCTTGATTGTGATTGACTGCTTGCTTAAATCACGCGTCAGACGGATAAATTCATCTGCCATGGCCAGTGATTGTTTCGCGATGCGAACCAAGTCTTTGGTAACATGCACGCCATTATAATATTGCAGCACATCATAGGTAAGCTGGGTTCTTGCATTCTGATCACCATGCTGCGCTGCTTTCATGAGTAATTCAGCGCGTCGCGTCTTCGCAAAAGAAGCTCCACCATGAAACAGAGGAATTGTCATGACAACACCGGTATTCCAGTTATTGTAATACCCGGGTGAGTTTAGTGCAGCAGGTTTGACGCCCACAGACGCGGGTCCTGTATAAAGATTCGCGCCAAAATCGGCGAATGATGCGTTACCCTGCGAAAGTTTGCTTCCAAACACTGTTAGTGGGTTATTGCTATGTGTTGCGTTTACATCAACGCTGAGTGTTGGCAATCCTTCACCTCTGCTTTTGATGATTGATCCGTTAGCAAAATCAATTTTTGCCTGTGACGCGCTGATTCGTGGATTATGATGCAGCGCGCTCTGTAGCGCTTCAGTGAATGAAATTTCATTTGCACGAGCTGTCAATGTGATCGTCGTTAACAAAAGCAGGGGTAAATATCTTAATAACTGCATGAACCTTTTTCCTTAACAATAAATAGTGTATAAACTTTCCAGTAGCTTGATAGCATCACGATTGGTAAGAGAATAGTAGACAGTTTGCATGTCTTTTCTGGTCGAAACTATCTTGCTGGCACGTAAAATAGATAGATGTTGCGAAAACGCGGATTGACTTAGTGTGGATTTTTTATGAAGCTGACCTACCGATTGCTCACCAGAAATTAGCTGGCATAAAATCATCAAACGCTCGGCATTAGCAAGTGTGCGTAGCAGTTTCGCTGCCAAGCATGCATTTTGTCTCAATTTTTTGGCGTCTGTTAATTCCATATATACTAATTTAGCAATTACTAATATTATAGTACAGTTTATTTTTGCATTGATTAATGAGTTTAATGGAATGGTCCCTGCCACTTTAATAGGTTCTGTCGCACACCCTATTAATCTGCCGTCTAAAAATTACTCAATGATAATACGATGATTAGCTTTTATGAAAGAAATTATTCTCATGGTTGTTCGTTGAAGAGTTGATGTTGGAACGAGGAATTCCTGTAAGCAGTTTTATGTGTTAGCAGCGTAGTTACGTCTGAAAGGTGCTGCGCCTTGTGTTTTTATAAGCAAAATTAAAATTTGCGACAGAACTTTATATTCTTGCAACGGTGCCAAGGGCTATAATAAAGATCCAGGCGGGAGACCTACCTGGATCTTATTTTTGTTACTCGTTGATAACAGTCACTTCTTCTGCTTGTAGACCCTTTTGACCTTGGGTCACAGAAAACTCTACGCGTTGGCCCTCTTCTAAAGAACGGTAGCCGCTACCGCTAATTGACTTAAAGTGAACGAATACATCATCACCTTTATCTCTTCGAATAAAACCAAAACCTTTACTGTTATTGAACCACTTAACGGTCCCTTTTTCACGTGCTGCCATAATGCTATAAACCTTTATTAAATTAAAAAATAACGCTATTTTCCCCAGGCCAAGAGCCACAAAAACGGAGCCCACAACAACCCAGTTTGCACACTATACCAGAAAAACTTATTATAGTCTTTGGATATATATAGGATTGTAGATAAATTTCAATCACTCTAACTATACCCTCAGGTTGTTGGACCGGTTCCAACAACCTGTACAGAATAACTAGTTATCTTACCTACCCAGAATTAATTTGAGGTGGTCATGGGTTCTTGTCTTTCACAAATTTCTGTACCCAGCTTGGTTTGACCTAAGTAAACCCAATATCCCTGCATAATTTGTTTATTTGGTGTAAATGTATACTGCTCTAGTCCTACTTTTTTGGGGTCTTTTTTATCCTGAAACACTACAGACATTAGTGTTGCGTCGTATTGACCGCCTGTTCCATTGGCAGTCTCCCCAGTGTCATAATCCATTTCTAATTTATAAACAGAATGTTGATGGGTAACTGTGACCGTTCCTGTATAGGCTTTATTCAAATAAGGATCGGTACCATGACATTTATAGACGCCAGCAAAATCAGTATCCGCAAAAGAAATAACTGAAACACTGAGTAATACAATAAAGATCAGTCCTTTTTTAAGCATATCTGTCTCCATGAGCATTAAAAAATACATTCCGCAACGAGAATGCTACTAATATAACATAGTGTTAAAAACTTGCTAATACTTGAGCTTTTTTCTGGGGGCAATGGCAATAATCCTGTTTTTGCTAGCCAACTTATTTATTATCAATGGATTTTTTCTTTTATATAAATTATTTTTTCAAAAAAATACACTTATAATGCGCATATTTTCTACAGAAAAAACTTATCAATAATAGTTTAAAATAAAATAAATATATTTAATCAATAAGTTACAAGATATCTTTTAAAAGTACTTTAAGAGCTATCCTCTTGTCAAGGATAATTAAGGACTTTTTCGGGTAATGGAAGCGTTATAATAAAGCCATAGGGAAAAGAAAGGAGTAGTTGTCATGAATCAGTTACTTCTTACAGTTAGGTGGATTTTAGTTTTTGTCTTAGTGTCTCTTTTGTGTTCTTGTAATACCACTATGAAAAGCCAAATGGATCCCGATGAGGAAGAAGATCATCCGGTTTATACGGATAACCCAAAATACGATAGTGTTAACTATGAATCTCGGTTACCACATTACCTTAATACCGGGGGACAAAAAACGGTACTTATCGATCCTAATGTGCATGCCTGGGGTGCATATAATGAAAATGGAGAACTCATAAGGGCCGGAATTGCAACAGCGGGTGGAGCTATCTGTCCTCCTGACGCAGATGGAGAGCTTGATTGCCGAACCGGAATGGGAACTTTTCATGTGACATCACTTGGCGGGGAGGATTGTTACTCAAAAACCTATCCTAGGCCAAAAGGTGGTGGGTTAATGCCATTCTGCATGTATTTTAATAATGGTCAAGCATTACATGGTTCGCCGGATAATATTTTGCTTGAAGCAAATGTAAGTCACGGATGTGTTCGTATGCACATTCCAGATGCTGAGTGGATGAGATATCACTTTGCGCAAGTCGGGACGAAAGTGATTGTTGTTCCTTATGCTGAATAAATAGCTAGTATTACCTTTATTAGGCAAGACGATTTTGTTGATGTGGCGCAGAATGAGAGCGGTGTGAGAATTGAGATAACGGTTCCAATGTGCTGTAATAGTGCAATTTTTGATTAGAAAAGCAGGAACCGTCATGGGTGACACTTTATTAATTTTGTATTGCCTTGTCGATGAATTTTGCAAAGAATTTTATCCTGCATGGGAATCGCCTGCTGATGAAAAAAGGATATTAAAAATACTACAATCGAATCAAGGAAGGGAAAATTACCATTTTCTGGTTGGAGTGGATGTTGCATCTAGCATGCAGACGTGTTCTGTCGCAAACTCTATTAATCTGCTAAACTCTGCCGTCTAAAAACTACTCAACACGATGATTAGCTTTTATGAAACCCGAGTTCGGCGTTTCTAAGCTGTCATTCCCGCGCAGGCGGGAATCCATTCAGCTAATTTCTGGAACCCCTAATCATTTAATCACTGAAAGTTTCAATAGCTTAATTGCATCAGCTGCCAGCGATGAAACCAAATGTATCATTTGTCAATTTATTACTTCACCACCAAACGAGAATATGCTGCCAACCTCATTCAAACGGATATTAGCAGAAAACATCGCTAAATTGACGAATTTGTTTTCTGACGAGACAAACAAAAAACGGCATTCCGCCTAAGGTAGAGTGCCTTGCACGCAGTATCACAGCTAAGCACTTCTCGACCTCGCTGTGATAAACCTGGGGAGTTATGCAAAAACGGTTTTTTTATTTTGACTCCTTTTCTTCTGGTCATCTTCTTCAATGTGATCGTTTCTCTCTACTTTCTGAGATGGAACGGGGGGGAATAAACGAATTTGTTGTAACACAGCAGGTGTTTGAGGTTGAACGCTTAGCGTTTTTTCAACAAGGGAATTTGTTAAAGGTAACGTGGTCGGTGTCTTTTCTGCTTCATGAAGAATAGGCGATGTATCACCTGGCTGCATGTTATCATTTTCCACAAAACTCAATGGAGCTGATGAGATTGGCGATGAAGGGGTGATTTTGATGGTATTCATCTTGCTTTGCTTCTCTGCTTTCGCTTCATCGAATAATGTAGAGGTTTGATACCGTGGTAACTCAGGATACATGCTAACTTGAGAAAAGGAAGGTGCGGAAGGCATGGAGGTCGGTTTGATAACCTCAGCAGCGGAAGCAGCAAGATGTGCTATGGTGATCTCAAACCTAATTTTTTCATCTAACCAAGCTTGCTTTACGCCTAAGGCCGTTTGAGTGCCTTTTATGACAGCGTCTTTTATTGGCGAATCTGCTTTATTGGCTTCCCCTAAAAGAAGTGCATCCGGATCAAACACATTCTCTTTTGTCCCCGTTCCCTCTATACGATCGATGAAATTTTTGTACCAGATCGCTAACTCTCGATAAGAATCCCGCTTTGCTAAATCAGTCATGAACTGTATTGCTTCTTTTCGTATGTTGCGAATGGAGTCGACGCTGATTCCTGATTCTGCACTGGCCCTTTTCAGATCGATGGTTAATAATAAAAATTTAGTATAAGCATATAAGGCACGACGTACATTAGGATGACCTGAAAAGAGATGTTTCTGAGTATGCTCTCGTATGAGCATTCGTACAGCGGATAACACATTTCGTCTTGCTAAGAAGAGAACAGAGCCCGTTTCTCCATCTGACAGAGTCCTTGCCTCACGGGCAAATCGAATCGCTTCAGTACATTGGTGTCTTAATACAGTACCCGGGATAGTTTTGTTTTGGAGCTGGGATAAGGCATGGTACACACCTGAAACGGATGAATTTTGGGCGAGAGAGATCGTCACTGCCTTTTGATAGGCTTCAATCGCGAGGTTAAGGGTTTCCATATGGTCACTAAAGAGTACCGCTAGCTTCATTAACTGCTCGATTTTCTCTTTCGGATTTGTCATGGATAATGAGTGGGTGGAGAGTGCAGTAAAGGATAACTTAGCCTGATCGATCACCTCTTCTTGATCTATCAAGTGATATTGATGCAGTAGGCGTGCAGCTAAATAGGTTAACGAGGGATAATTTGAACTGGCGTTTTCTAAAATAGATTGATAGCGTTGGATATCAGATTGAACGTTTTCTAGGTTAAATCGAAGTAATAAAGCCAGCAGAGTGAATTTTTGTTGTTCTGTGGGTGCTAACAGAATTAAGCGAAAATATAATTCCATGTTAATAGGTTGGTCCTTAGGCAAGTCTCGGCAGGCTTGCATGGCTTTTTCGCAATAAGCTGCCTTATCTTGAGGGGATGCCTGCAACATCAAATAATAATAAGTTAGAATGACCAGCGGTTGTAACGTTATTGAATGAAGTATCTCTAAGTAATCGGGATGCTTATCCATCAATAGTTGTGAACAGATTTTTCGAAAATCAGGAGAGAGCTTATCAAGGATAGGTTTTATTTTTTCTTCCGTCGTTAAACACCGTGTTTCATTTTGTGAACTAATGACTCCCCATAGCAAATGTCGTTCTGCCTCTGATAAAGGATATTTACTCATTAGATTATAAAAGACGTCGGCGGGATGACCTAAAGAAAGAATCGGTTTTGATTCCAGCTTGGCGAAAGCATTAGCCAGTTGGACATGATTTTTTATAGCACGGATGAAAGACAATTCGCCATGACTTTCACTGATTGCCTGATGGGAGAGAGTATTGTTGCAGTCTAACCAACGATGAAAATCAGCTAAAAATTGAGTTCGCTCTTTAGGTTCTTCTGCATGCTGTAATACAGCTATCCGTTTTTCAGCTTGGGTGATCCAATAGATGACTTGAGTAAGCGGTGCTTTGTCATCATTGAGTGCCGATTTCGCAAACGTAAAACAACATTCAATGGCCATCTCTGGTGTGATGGGATAAGCAGTCGTTTGCTCTTTTTCTTCAGATGATGAAACACCATCGGGATACGCTGCCTCAAGCATGCGTTCCATGGTAGCAGCGAATGCCGGATTTTTTAGCAATGGTACTAACTGTTTTTCAACGACTGTCAGATCGCTGGGTTTATCTTCTCCTAGCGTCAATAGAAAGGATGCTTCTTCATCCGATAACGGGCTGTTCAACGGAGTGGTTATACCATATTTTTTTAGTACATTAATGGCATAGTGTTGTAATAAACGATTATTACCCGCAAGGGTTTCTATCTCAAGCTGACAAGAGGCGACATCTTCTTTTCTAAACGTAAGTTCGCTCATTAATCGTAGAAGCTTAACTTGTTGTATGGGTGTGGCGAGCGGGATGATCTTGAGATAAAGCTCGAGGTAAAACACGGCTGTCTTAGGGAGGTTTTTTTGACATGAAGCATACAGTGAAATGAGACGATCCAGATGCTGAGGTTTCTGTTCTGAATAGTTTTTCAGTGCAGCATAATAGTGGGACAGGATCAGGAGATTAACCGATTGATTTTTTTCAAACTCGGCAATAGCACCATCCACATCGTTCTCTATAAATAATTTGCGACAGCCTAACATGACGCTCTCAGGACATTGGAGCATCTTGGCGACAATAGGGTATCCAGCGAGGGGAGCGATGGCAATGGGAGAATTCGTGTGTTGTAATTTTTTTCTAAGGTAACATTCTGCCTCTAAAGAGCCGGCTTCAGCTGCGTCGACGTACCCTTTCCAGGATAGAGTGGATTGCATGCATTCTAATGGAGGCAGCTCATGCAGCAACGCCGGCCATTTTGATTTATCGGGCACGGTTAACGCTTGAAAAAATGCCTTAAGACCAGGGTCTAACTCAAGCTGATGTTGTTCTGCCAGAGTCTTTGCTTTTAAGAAAAAAGGGGTTGCATGTTCGATATCATGACTCGGTTGATAGAGAAAATATCTCCCCAATAGAATGTTTAGATGGAAAGAGGAAGCTATATCCTCTTTGGAGAGCAGATCCACATGGCATAAGGCAGTTACTAAGGGGTGGTTAGGTGAAAAGGCTAAAAGTTGTTTATAAGAGTCTTGTTGTAGAATATTCCCGTCTTTTTTCAAAAGAAGTAGCAAGAAACGGATATCTTCATTCTCTGTACTTGGATCGGATGCTAGTTTGCTGACCAGTAACGAAAAAACAGAACAAGTCGATTGAGGGTTTTTCTGTGCATGCTGATTGGCTAGCGAGAAATAGTCCAAAGATGTTTGAATAGCACCAACGGATCGATAATAGTGAGCGAGCAAAATAGCCGCATTGTACGCGAAGTTAGGCGATGACTTCTTTTCTATGTCCTCGTGATACTCTGCGGCGAGACCCGCTAACCTTTTTATAATGGCACTGTCAGTGCTGAGTTGAGCAAGACATGTTTTGATTTCATGACTATGAATCAATCGTGGTGCACGGCGCATTTTTCTCATACAGATAGTAGCAAGATCTTCATCGGTTTCCTTATCGTTTTTATCCTCTTTTAGGTAAGGAAGGACTTCTTGACTAATAGAATCGACTTCTTCTTTGGTGAGGTTGGTTGATGCGAACAAGGTTGAGCGGGCTGTTTTGGTTGGATGATCGAGCATGGCAGCTTTGTCCATCCATTTAGCTAGTTCTGCTTCGGAGTTACTCAAATTGGGCCGCTGTTCATAACAGGAGATGATGAATTCACACATATTGAAAGCAATGCCTGGCAATAAGCTGGCTCGCATTTCAATCACGGAAGAAAGACGAGTGATCAAACTGATGAGAAAGGTAGGGCTATTAAAGCGAGTGATCTCTGAACTGACTGATGGATGGTTAACATTAGCGCCATATTCCATGAGCCGTATGGCAATGCCTAGATAAGTCTCTATTTTTTGATTGGTTGAGGAATCCTTCTGGTTTTGCCCCCCCCTATAAAGCGCCCATGCCAATGGTGTTTCTTGCTTTTCTGTTAGAGCATCAACCTCGGCGCCCTCGGCGAGACAGTTTTCTACTTCAGCTAAGTTTCCGGCTTTTACCGCATTTAATAGTGCGATATTAATCGATCTTGTTTGCATACTATGCTCCTTTTTTATTTTTAAAAAGTCTAACAAGAAATTATTAAGGAACTATTAGACGAAAAGTATTTTAGCTGAATATTCTACATCCTCCTGCCTGAATCGATTCATTACAAAGAACCGTTTGCATGCTTTGAAATAGCCATATTGCAGTAAAAATCCAACGTTATTTGTAGGTGTTCTCAGGCGATGAATTTCTTTTTCTTAATTCATTGTCTATCGAAAAAAAAATTGCACGTGTTTCTATTGGTAAAGTCAGCGGATAATCAAATGCTTGTTTTTCAATATCTGTGAGTATATCGGA
>JAKBCU010000093.1 GCA_021807565.1 Pseudomonadota bacterium
ATATTCTTCGGCTTCATTTTGCAAGATATCCCTATCGTTATTTGAAAAACTTGCAGAATTTTAGCAGGAAATATTTTATTTGCTTCTGTTTTTTAAGCTGTCAGCGGGGTTTTTCAGGGGCGACTAGCTACCTGTAGCGAGGCAAATGTATCAATGGCTTGACATGCCAATTCAACATTAAAGTCATTTTTCAATAAAGCTCGCAAATGCTTACCGGAATCTTTCATCAAAAAACAATTGAGATCATCATTTCGAGCGATGACTTCTGGCACGGGTGCATTGAATTTATTATGCAGAACCTGAATGACATCTGGCTCATATATTAGTTCGGGTGTTTTTTTTAAAAAAACATAGCCTGAGTCTGTTTTAAACCGGACAACATCAGACCATGGCGTTATCTGGACATCTTCAGGTGACAGGCTGGTTAATGTATAACCCATCGCTTGCAAACATTCTACTGCCCATCGTGTGTACAGCTTATCCATCATCTTACCTCTCTCTTTTGATGCTTCAAGCTATACATCAAGATCAGTTGGCTGTTCTGGTGCACCATTATCTATTAGATTGCTAAGCCTCTTAACAATGCACACCCCGATGGGTTTTTTATTTCTAAAGAATACCCAGCATCGCTTGACCGCCGATTATCATCGCTATATCGTACCTATCATTTCAGTTGCGCATAGGGATTAAGGAAAATTGCATGAAAAAACAGTTACCCCAAATTGACACTATTATTTATCAATCCAAGAGTGGAGCTTTAGAGTTAAAAACAGATAAAGAACATGAAACTATTTGGCTAACTCAGGATCAAATGGCTTCTCTGTTTGATGTTCAAAAAGCAGCTATTTCTAAGCATTTAAAGAATATTTTTGATTCTAACGAACTGAAAGAAAAATCAACTGTTTCCATTTTGGAAACAGTTGCCAAGAACAATAAAATCTATAAAATCAAGCACTTTAACCTTGATGCAGTGCTAAGTGTCGGCTATAGAATTAACTCCAAAAAGGCTACCTATTTCCGCCAATGGGCAACTAAAACCCTCAAAGAACATATCCAAAAGGGATATACGATTAATCGCCATCGTATTAAGTCCAATTATGAGGATTTTTTAAAAGCGGTATCTGATGTAAAAAGTTTATTGCCAGCCGGCTCAATAGTAGATCATGGCAGCATGCTGGAATTAGTCACTCTATTTGCAGACACTTGGTTCTCATTAGATGCTTATGATAGAGACACACTGGCAACTCAAGGAGCAACCAAAAAGAAAGTGACGCTAACAGCAGGCAAGCTCACCCACGCATTAGCTGAATTGAAACAGAATCTCATCGAAAAGGGAGAGGCAACTGACCTGTTTGGCGCAGAGCGAACACGAGATAGCGTCTCTGGCATTGTAGGAAATGTCATGCAATCTTTTGGTGGAGAAGACGTTTACCCCAGCATCGAAGAAAAAGCTGCTCATTTGATTTATTTCGTCATCAAAAATCATCCTTTTGTGGATGGCAATAAGCGCAGTGGTGCTTATGCTTTTGTATGGTTTTTGCGCCAGGCAAAAATGCTGGACATAACACGTATAACACCGCCTGCGTTGACTGCATTAACACTCCTCATAGCTGAAAGTTCGCCAAAGGACAAAGATAAGATCGTTGGGTTAGTGTGCGCTGTTTTGAAAAAATAGTGCAATCTATCTCATATTCTGTGTGATTCATAGACATCCTTTCACTTAATTTAATATATTTTCCACCCTTATGGATAAACAAATAAAAGCACGGACAAGGTGGGTTAATCTTTACTTGGAAACCAAGGATGCTGGTTTCGATTGTCGGAAGTGCGGCATCTCTCGTCCTACTTTGCGTAAGTGGCACAGACGTTATTTAAAAGACGGCATCCAAGGGCTAATAGACCAGAGTAAAAAACCTCACCGTTCACCAAATCACAAGCTGACTCTTGAGCGTGTTAATTTAATTTTAAATTTACGTAACGAACGTAATTTAGGTGCAAGACGTATTCAAACAGAGTCGATTAGATTGCATAGTGGCTCCCTCTCTTTGGCAACTAACAAACAAAAGAGGGCCTGAAGGATATTTGCATGACAGTGAAATCATGACCATTCTAGTCGCATTTCAATTCTCCGGTTATCGCAACTTCAAATACTTTTATACTGGTTACGTAGCACAATTTTGGAAATCAGCTTTTCCTAAATTGCCCACATACAATCGTTTTGTTGAAATTATGAAACGCGTTATTTTTCATTTGATTTTGTTTGCGCAAATCCGTTCAGGAAAACGTACTGGCATTTATTATATTGATTCAACTTGTTTGCCTGTCTGTCATATCAAGAGATCGAGAAGACACAAAACATTTGACGAAATCGCTGAATAGGGACGAACATCAGTTGGCTGGTTTTTCGGCCTAAAACTGCATCTTGTTATTAATAATCGCGGCGAATTAATCGCGTTTAAAATAACGAGCGGAAAACAAAATGATGCGAAAGCTGGAGAATCCATCATGCATAACTGGCAAGGGTTAAGGTTTGGAGACAAGGGATACATTGGAAAAAATTTATTTTCTCGATTGCTGGATAAAGGATTAAAGTTAGTTAGTCGCCCCTGAAAAACCCCTTATACGGCTAACGATGGTGATGGAAGTAGCCGTGCGTATTTCGGTCGGAACGAACGCTTGTTTCAGTCTGAAAGCGAACGATGATTTCGGGTTTGTCCGAACGCTGATTACGGAATCAGTCGAACAGTTAAATCAAATCTTCCTGGCATTATCTGTTA
>JAKBCU010000094.1 GCA_021807565.1 Pseudomonadota bacterium
CAACCTCTTGTTTTAATTGGTTGTATTTTTCAACAAATTCCTTTTGCAATTCAGCATCTGCCTTATGAGGCAAGACCTTAGGTTTTTTGTAACTAAAACCTTTACGATGAAGCCATTTATGCAATCCCGCTACGGTGTAAATGACACCAAAACGCTCTTTAATGTACAAAACAATTTGATGATTGTGGGCGTAGGTATTTTCTTCCAAATGAGCGATTAATTCTTGGGTCTGTTCGTCTGTTAAATTACTCTTTGAGCCACCGCTTTCATTCTTTAATTTCCCTGCTGTTTTATACGCTTCGATATGCTTAATAATCGTCGATTGATGTAACCGTAATGCCTGGCTGATTTGAGGGACTGTCCAGCCTTCTGAACGTAGCAATATGGCCTTGATGCGATCCCGCTCTTTGCCATTTTCTTTTAGAGCATGCTCACGTTCAAGATAGTTTTTTTCTTCTGGTGTTAAATATAATCTTTTCATGCCGCATAGCATGATCCCATTTTTTGTTCAAAGCAAGCATTTTCAAAGATCACGGGTATATACGTATTTACATACAAAGGGCGCTCAGTTACACGTTGCAATAATCACGCTTGGCGTAAGGCATTAGATCGAGCTGAAATTCGAGACTTTCGTTGGCACGATTTACGTCATACATGGGCAAGTTGGCACGTTCAAAATGGAACGAGCTTGCAAGAGTTGCAACAATTGGGTGGTTGGTCAAGTTTTGAAATGGTATTACGTTATGCGCACTTATCGAGTGAACACCTCAAACAAGCCGCAAAACGAATACAACGAAATACTGGAAACCAACAACAAGCAGGATTGAATTATTGAGGTTTGATTTGAACTTTTGGTAACGCCCGACTCGGATTTTTACGTCACGTTTCGGTCACAGTGACTTTCGAGACCCTTCAAAATCTTCGTAAGTCATTGATAAATGGCGCGCCCGGAAGGATTCGAACCTCCGACCCCCTGGTTCGTAGCCAGTTCAAGTAGATTTAAACCGTAGTTAAATCAGTGACTTGCGATGTAACGATTGCATTGATTACTGCCTGAAACTACCTGTAGTAGCGTGGTTTTCATTTGAGTATGTTACAAATTTGCTAGACGGTTTTTTTCAGTAGTACCGATGGTTTGGTAAAAGTCTTGGTCAATAATTAAAGGTAATCTATTTCTGCCAACGTCGTTGACAGTATTTAAAAAACATAAATTATTCGAGACAAACTTTCATAATAAACACTACAATTTGTCACGAAGTATGCTATAATTTGTGACAAATGAGGGGTGATTTATGACCGCTTCTGCAAGAATAAAAGAATATATCGCTAATCTTCCTGAAGGTGAGCCCTTCACAACATCTGCATTACGTAACTTCGCCTCAACCGATAATATTCGGCAAATACTCAATCGCCAGGTTAAATCAGGGGAAATTAAACGTGTTGCGCGCGGCGTCTATCTCAAACCAAAGTTTATATCGTCCCTCGGCGAACAATCACCTTTGGCTTCTGATTTCGCCCGCGTTATCGCTGAATCAACCGGTGAAATAATTGCTGTTCATGGTTCCGAAGCAGCGAGGCAGTTACAACTCAGTACTCAAGTACCTGTACGCCCCGTATTCTATACAAACGGCAATAGCCGCACACTGAAAATTGCCAATCGCTCGATAAAACTTCAGCATGTTAATCCCAGTAAACTGATTGCACCCGGAACAATAAGCGGATTAATCATTTCTGCGCTGATGTATTTAGGAAAAAATAATGTAACACCCAAGACAATCAGTATGATAAAAGCGCGAGTGACTTCTGAAGAGTTTCTACAAACAACCAAGATGGTGGAACACATGCCTGCATGGATGGCCGATCTTTTTTACAAATACCAACGAGAACATCAAGATGAGTAAATCCTTTTTCCAATTATCCGCAGAGGAAAAACTTGCACTACTTAGCCAAGCGGCCAATCAGCTCGATCTTTCGGAACTGATCATTGAGAAAGATTTATGGATGTGCTGGATACTTAAAAAAATATTTTCATTACCCATACATATGGCCTTTAAAGGTGGCACCTCCCTATCCAAGGTTTTTAATTTAATTCACCGTTTTTCAGAAGATTGTGATATCACAATTGATTATCGTTTATTTAATCCAGAGCTAGAACTTGAACATATAACCCGATCGCAATTAAAAAAAATTAGCGAACATCTCAAACGATCGTTAAAATCCTATATACTCGATTCCGCAGTTTTTATAAATCTGCACTAACAGTAGTAGAACAACTAGGCCGCTTTTTGATATTTAAGGGATGCGGTTGGCTCAAGCCTACCCAGATCTCTTCCTGCCATATGTTTGGATGACTGGCGATCAGGCAAAGACGCCTCCATTAACAGCTTAAATTTTTCAAACTCACTTTTCGGCTCATCAGAATTAATAATTTGACTCACCCCATCTATAAGCGCCGCTGCATTAATATGCTCGATCAGACAACCAACGGGCATTCCGGGTTGTTTGTTTTTAAGGCGGGCGGATTGTTCTGGGTGTAGGAGTAAAAGATGATCGCATAACAGGCTAAGTGTCATGCCACGCACAGCACCTTCATCACCTTGTTGTTTGCTCAATGTATTCCAACCACCATAACCTTTCCAGTCAGCGATAAAAACCTCGATATCCCATCATTAAAACAGATATAAAAATCAACTTGACAACGATGGAACAAAAACCGAGAATTGGTCGCGTTGCATTATTGAGTCTTGTTGATTGGATAACAAAACGTAGTAA
>JAKBCU010000051.1 GCA_021807565.1 Pseudomonadota bacterium
CTTTTCTCATTGGTAGCAAGGTTCAATGACGGTTTTTTTGGCTGCAAACAATACGCTGCTAAAGCACCTAGCATGTTTACCCTAAAGTTCCACACACTACGATGTCTTGTATGTTCTATTTGACTACTATTTTTAAGTTGATCATTGACTGTTTCAATTAGAGCGCGTTTACGAAGCAGTAATTTATCAATTAATGGCATCAATTTATTCTTCATGTTTCCTTTCAGCCGAGTCATAAGCTGTAGTCCATTTTGAAAGAGTTTTCAAAAAATTTAGCTTAGAACGCCTTCCTCCGCCAGGGGGAAGGCGTTCTAAGCTATTTCGCAGATAAAGTTGGGATATTTGTTTTTGATCCCCCCCCATCCGCCCTTCGGGCACCTTCCCCCTGGCGGAGGAAGGCGTTCTCAGCTATTTCGCAGATAAAGTTGGGATATTTGTTTTTGATCCCCCCCATCCGCCCTTCGGGCACCTTCCCCCTGGCGGAGGAAGGCGTTCTCAGCTATTTCGCAGATAAAGTTGGGATATTTGTTTTTGATCCCCCCATCCGCCCTTCGGGCACCTTCCCCCTGGCGGAGGAAGGCGTTCTCAGCTATTTCGCAGATAAAGTTGGGATATTTGTTTTTGATCCCCCCCCATCCGCCCTTCGGGCACCTTCCCCCTGGCGGAGGAAGGCGTTCTAAGCTAAATTTTTTGAATATCTCGTATAGAAATAGAAGATTTTATTTAAGGCTCTTAGGCAATACTGACGTTGTCTAGGTTAAAAACGCAATGAAATGGACTCATCCAGTTTTGCAAGAACAACTTCATTGAAAAATAGTAATAGGTTTGCGTTCGTATATCCGGCATCTTTTGAAGAAAATTTCTTCCGCGTGCCATGATGTCAACAGCCCCGAGATTGTAAAAAAGATTACGCAGACGGTGCCGCACAGTTGCGATACATTTCATTTAATGCATTATCCATTTCAGTTTGTGAGCGCGTCATGCTTTTCTTCCAAAGGGAAAATCGATTAACAGCTAATGGCTCTGCTTTCTTTCGCAACATACGTTGATCCACGTGATCTTCACTTCGTACGGCTGTTTCAATTCTATCTACAGCGCTTATTTTATCGGGTGATGACTGACTCAATCGTTGATGAATCGCGTGACATGTTTCGATCACTTGTTGCTTTTTCCAATCTTCAGAGACCATGGGTTCATTCGGTTCAGCATGGATAGGCTCATGAGAGTGAAATATTCTGTCCCAAGATTTTTTAAAACTACCCGAAAAAGGACGATCCCAGAGCACCGAAAATAATTTTAATATCGTCACAGTCAGTGTAATGGGAAAAAATACAACTTGTAATACGATCGAATCGTGATCATGTTCTTTTTTTTCATTAGGCAAATAATTCAAATCTGCTAATGCTTCAGATGTGGAATTAGCGGCGGTACAAATAGGTGCGGGTATTGCATCAAATCCATCGGACATTAATCCCATACTAATCACATGGCCTAGAAATAAAACGGTCCTTGACGTGAACGAAATGATTTTTTCTACCATTCGGAATGGATTAATAAATTGTAATACATTTTCTTCAAGCCAAACTTTTTTAATGCTGTTGATGGTTGAGACAACGAGTTCCTTATACGAACTTCGACTGATATTATCAACCGAAGCAATTGAGTTGGAGGCACTAAAAATGAAAACAGGCAATGCCATTAATGCCACGGAAGCACTACGCAAGAAGCTCGCCGCTTTATCACCAAGATTCAGTAACAACGCACCCTCTTTTGCCGCATACCACCAGGTACCTGCTGTCGCCACCGTTGCAATGACAGCAAGACATACCATCATGACTGTTCCTGTACAACGTAGGATATGCGTTATCTTCGTTTCATCCGGGCGTTGCTCAAAGTATTTTTTCCATTTCCCCCCATAAGCTTGTACCATATCTGAAATGCTTTGATAAAGAAGCAAGGTATATCCAATCGCCGCACAAGCCGCTAAGGCAATGAGAATCCCTCCCGGAATGACACTCAACACACTAAAAGCAGCAATCCCAGCTTGAATCGCACCAAACGCAGCTAAGCCTGAACTAATACCACCGCCAATAGCAAACAACCAACTCAACCGAATTAACCAGCTTTTACGGCGTATTTCTTTAGATAATCTACTTTTATGATGACTCAGCAAGTCCTGTGCTGCTTGCTCCATTTTCGTTAATTTTTTAGATTTTTCTGGATCATTTTCATATTGATTAAGAAAAAATAATTCCATTTTTTCGATTTGTTTTTTGGTATGCGCGATTTTTTTTTCTTGCTCTTTGGTAGGATGTTCGATGCGCTCCAAACCATCCAGATACTGCGTTTGGGTTTGATATTCTTTCAAAAAAGGATTGATTTCCCGAGTCGCCTCTCCTTCCGGTGCATCGTTTGTTTTTTTTTCTTGTTCAGCGAGTTGATCTTCTAAAAATTGGCGAAGAATGTGTTGTTTCAAAAAATTCTGATCAAACATTCTGCGTAAAGCCGAATAGATACCCTCCACATTCACCTGACCTTCATAAGCCGCTGCTAATACAAATGCAGCAATGCACCAGGGTATGGATGAAGTCAAGACAAACATCCCTGCAAAACTGAGAAATCCTATCGCTAGGGTAGAGCCTGCAGCAAACATAAAAGTAAGGGATTTTTGAGCGATCTCGTTGGCTTTCATGGTATGTTACCTGTATCGTAAATGATTATTATTCTCATTTAATGAAAATAACACATTAAATAAAATATACAAGTCATTTTAACCTAAATTCGGCAGTTAAAACCGTAACGAAAAGGGCTAATGCGTTGAAGATAGAAGTTTTTTTCACTTATTTTTTGCGAGACAGTACTGACCTGTACGGTGAGACAAAAATAAGTGAAAAAAACTTTTAGATTCAATGCAGTAGACCTTTGCAGTCGGTTTTAACTGCCGAATTTAGGTTTAATCTCACTCGCTTGTTATGATATGTTGTACGACGCTCATCATGCTCATAGCTGTATCAGCTGCCTCTACGCCCTTATGACCTTCTTTACCACCCACGCGATCTTCAGCTTGCTCAATGTTATCTGTCGTCAAGACGCCAAACACGACGGGTATATTGAACTCTAACATGACTTGCAAACAGCCTTGACTCACCATTTGGCAGACATAGTCATAATGGCTTGTTTCACCTCGAATGACAGCACCCAAGCAAATAATAGCTTGGTATTTGTTTATTTTGGCCAAGCATGCTACTGTTAATGGGATTTCAACAGCACCTGGCACTTTAATGACCGCAATGCTTTTTTCATCCATGCCAACCTCTAACAAGCGAGCCAGTGCACCTTTCAATAGCTTGCTCGTAATGGTTTCATTATATTCACTCACCACTATGGCGACTTGAACGTCCTTCTTTTTCATAGTTACAATTCCTTACTGATTGTATGATGCAATTTATTTTTTTTAGACCGCAAATAAGGTTTATTATGCTCATTACAAAAAACAGGCGTTTTTTCCTGTATCACTTCTTTGATGCCGTATTTTTTAAGATCCTGTATTTTGGCTGGATTATTGGTTAACAATCTCACTTTGCTTATATTCTTGCCTCGTAAAATCGTTGCCGCCATATGATACCCCCTGGAATCAATTGGCATACCCAACTGCTCATTCGCTTCGACTGTGTCAAATCCCTGTTCTTGTAATGCATACGCTTTAATCTTATTAAAAAGACCAATACCTCGACCTTCTTGATTTAAATAAATTAATATACCGCCTTCCCGACTGATTTTTTCTAAAGAATAGGTTAATTGCTGCTGACAATCACAGCGAAGCGATCCAAATAAGTCGCCCGTCACACAGGAAGAATGGATACGTACCAAAGTCGGAGAATCCGATTGAATATTACCTGCTGTCAATATGATATGCTCTTTGTGATTTATTTTTTCTTTGATCACGGATATGTTAAACGCACCATACTCTGTAGGAAGTTCTGCTGAGACTTCTTCTTCAATCAAATGATCGAAACGTAGGCGATAATCAATAATGTCATCAATGGATAAAATGGTTAAGTGATGTTCTTTGGCAAACTGTTGCAGTGCAGGTCCTCTTGCCATCGTTCCGTCTGGATTCATCACTTCGCATAACACAGCTGCTGGTTTAAGGCCAGCCAAACGCACGATATCTAAACTACCTTCCGTATGTCCTGCACGCTCCAGCACGCCGCCTGCCCTAGCTTGCAATGGAAAAATGTGACCGGGTTTGACAATATCCTCGCTGCTCGCCTCTTCTTTAATGGCCGTCAAAATGGTTGTCGTTCTATCCGCAGCAGAAACACCCGTACTAATATGATGTCTCGCTTCAATCGAAACCGTAAACGGCGTGCCCCGCTGGCTCGTATTTTCATCTGAAGGAACCATTAAACTCACACCCAAACGTGCTAATTGACTGGCGGGCAGGGGCAGACAAATAATGCCGCTACCATGCTTGATCATAAAATTAATGGCTTCAGGCGTCGTTTTTTCTGCTGCAAAAATGAAATCTCCTTCATTTTCTCGGGATGGATGATCGACTAAAATAATCATCTTTCCTTTACGTAACTCTACGAATGCTGCCTCGACACGCTCTATATAACTCATGATACTGTCACTCCCAATAATTTCTCGACATATTTGCTGACTATATCGACCTCGATATTTAATTGGCTACCTACTTGATACTGATTAACTAAGGTAACTTGCTGAGTGAAAGGAATAAAAGTCACGCTAATCCAACTTGGAGTGGCTTCAATCACCGTGATGCTCATGCCATCTAGGCCAATATACCCTTTGTTCACTATGTATTTTGCAAGAAACGTGGGAATGCTTATTTTAACCAGTAAAGCCGCTTTGCCATCTGGCTCAATCGAGAGAATGTCTCCCATGCCATCGACATGGCCTTGCATGTAATGCCCACTTAAACGACTATTGGCCAATAAGGATCGTTCCAAATTGACCTGCATCCCTTCTGATGCATATTGCAAATTGGTTAAGCGTAGCGTTTCTGGAACGAGAGTAACCAAAAAAAAATGATCGCCTAATTCAGTTACGGTGAGACAAACACCGTTAATGGAAACACTGTCTCCCAGCTGCAAATCAGAAAATTTTTTTTCCGGCTTAATGGTGAGATGGATGCAATCAGCACTCTTGCTGACTTGGGTAACGATGCCTATTGTTTCGACAATACCAGTAAACATGACAAACCTGCCCTTGTAGTTAAGTCATCAGGGCAAAGAACGACGAGGAATCAAGCTTACGCTTCTGTATTGCCACAACAAAGCTATGATCGAACGCACTATGCTTCTTTCATCCGGACTTTAACCGTCGGCTTTGGATTTTCACCAAATCAGCTAACCTGATAACTCATGGCGCTCGCGGGCTTTTTATCGGGTAGATAACATCACCGCCGGTAAGGAATTTCACCCTGCCCTGAAGATAGTGTGGGTTACGGTAATGGGGATCCTCTTGATTGTCAATCATTAATTGACGACACACTTTAATAAATCATGCGCTTCTATGACGTTTCGGGATAATGGTAAAAACGACTGATTCCGTTTTGTTTTCGTGTTCCCAGGGTCTCATATAAACAAAACGCATGGTCATTGGTTGAGAGGCGACAAATGCATGAGGTAATACACGAAATGTCCATTGTTCATAGCCTGGCGCACCCATTAAATGGGTATGGGTCTCTGTGATAAACGAATGCTGAATCGGTTGAATGAGACTTGCATCATAGTCGCGCAAAAACCACGAATATCCCGTTGTTGGATTCGACTTTAATCGTATGGTAAATCGAGGTTGATCAGCAGAAACTCGAATAACCGTTTTTTGTCCGGCATTGATAAGAGGATTCGCTATGGTTATTGCAGTGAAAAAACACATCACAAAAAAACTAGTCATGACTCCGATTTTTTTCATCACAAACTCCGCATCAAGTTGTTCATTTCGTCTTCAAAAGCATGGGTCAAATGCGCTGTCACAGGTAAATACCAATGTCTTTCGTCTGCAAACGAAAGACACTTTACTGCATCTTTTTCAGTCATCACCACAGGCAGAGCATCCTTAAACAAAATGTCTTTTTTGCAATAGCTAGCGTGATCTGGAAAAATATGCGGCACGATATCCACTTGCTCATGACGCAACAACGTAAAAAATCGGTCTGGGTTACCAATCCCTGCCAGTGCATGAACCGTCTGATGACGAAAGTGGGTTAACGGCAACGTTCTATGAGGGTCAACTAGAGAAACCAGTGTATCGCCTCGTAACTGCATCGTAAACCGATCATTCACATCACCTTGCTGCACCACGATGCAATCCACCGATTGCAAACGTTTAGCTGATTCTCGCAAAGGACCCGATGGTAAAAAGGTTTTATTACCCAAGCGACGTTCACCATCTATTAATGCAATTTCGATTTGGCGTCCCATGCGATAATGTTGTAACCCATCATCCGAAATAATGACATTGCAATCGGTGGTTTGCAACAATGTTTGCACAGCCGCAACTCGATCCACTCCTACCATCACCGGACAAAAACTACGATTGACTAACACTAATGCCTCATCGCCCACTTTGCTGGGGTCCGCATTTTTTTCAACACGATAAGGAACGTGCTGTACCTGGCCGCCCACACCACGGGTGACGATTCCGGGACGATAGCCTTGTTGTTTGAGATACGCGGCAAGCCATAGTACAAACGGTGTTTTTCCAGTACCACCGACAGTAATATTACCTACCACGATCACGGGTGCATTCACATAAACGGTTTTTAAAATGCCGCGACGGTATAAAAAACGGCGGATAGAAACCGCTAATTGAAATAACCCCGCCAGGGGTAACAATAGAAAGGTTTCTAGTGTATAGGAAGGTAAATACCACTGCCGCTCTAACCATCTCATTCCACAGGCTCAACTTCATGAAATTGCATGCTATGTAAGTGGGCATAATACCCCCCTTTCGCTAATAAATCTGCATGCTTTCCAACTTCCACAATGCTTCCTTTATCTAATACAATAATTCTATCGGCACGTTCAACCGTGGATAACCGATGCGCAATCACGAGTGTCGTTCGATTGCGAATCAATTTTTCAAGTGCTGCTTGTATGTATCGTTCCGATTCGGTATCTAATGCAGAAGTCGCTTCATCTAAAATCAAAATGGGCGCATCTTTTAAAATCGCGCGTGCAATCGCTAAACGCTGCCGTTGACCACCTGATAACATCACACCGTTATCCCCAATCAAGGTATTCATTCCCTGTGGCAGCTGTTCGATAAATTCCAATGCATGTGCAGCGTTAGCGGCTTCCCTAATCTCCGCTTCGGTTGCATGCGCAAATCGACCATAGGCAATATTATTTGCCACCGTGTCATTAAATAAAATCACTTGTTGCGACACCACAGCCAATTGTTGGCGTAACTCTGCCAATTGATAATCCAAAATGGAAACGCCATCTAATAAAATACGACCTGAAAAATCAGCATAGAAACGCGACAATAAACTCATTAAGGTCGATTTACCGCTGCCAGAACGACCGACAAAAGCAACGACTTCACCCGGCTGAATCGTCAAATGAATATCACGTAAAACCGGTTTTTCTGATTCAAAAGCAAAATGCACTTGTTCAAAAACCAATTCACCTTTAGCACGCTTTACCGTTTTACTCCCTTCATCCGCCTCAGGAACCTCATCTAACAACTCAAAAACCGATTGTGCTCCAGCGAGACCGCGATAGAGTTTATTTTGCATATTGGTTAAATCTTTCATCGGTTTTAATAAGGCCAACATAGCGGCAACTAGGGCAACAAATCCGCCTGGCGATAATACAGAGTGAGCGATATCCAACGTAGCAATGTATAGGGTCACTGACAATGCCATTGCTGCCACAAACTGCACGCTGGAGACACTCCAGGAACGCGCGGCTACAATTTTCATTTCGCGCTGCCGATTCATTTTTAATATCTTTTCAAACTTATCGACCTCCTGTGATTGACCGCCAAAACCACGCACGACACGATAGCCATCAATATTTTTTTCAGCGCTATGCGTTAATGCCGCCATGGAATCTTGAATGATCAAGCTAATGCGTCTCACTCGCATGCTGGTCATGCGCATAATGACAGTCACAATAGGAATAATAATAAAATACAGTAATGATAGCTTCCAACTCACACTAAACATGACCACTAATAACCCGATAATTAAGAAAAACGATTGCAGTGCGCTGGTGACTACATCGGCACCTGCATTAGCAATTTGCTCCACACTATAAAGTAAGACCGATAAAATCTGACCGGATGTCGAACGATCGTAAAAACGGGCGGGTAATTTTTGTAAATGAGCAAACACGTCGTAGCGCAAATTTAAAATGACACTACGTGATACAGCAGCAATGCTGTAGGCAGAAAGAAAACTCACCAACCCTCTTAACAAAAACACGGCAAGCACGAGATAAGGGGCCTTATGCAAAAAAGCAGTGTCTCGTGCCACTAACCCTTTGTTAAGTAATGGTTCCAAAAAATAGACAAACCAAGCATCAATCCCAGAGTACACGATACTGGCTACCATAGCGATGAGGAGACCCAGCCAATAACGACGAACGTAGTTAAATAACCTGGAATAGATCACAAAAGCATTAGCGATCGGTTTGACTGGCGGCATAAGTCGTTTACATCTATTTAAAATGCGGTATGCTAACATAAATCGCTGACTTATTCACCCAAAGGAACATTCCAACTATGCAAGAACTCAAGTCAATCGTCGAAGTGATGTTTGAAAATCGCGCCAATCTTACGCCTCAAACAGTCACTGAAGACGAAAAAGGGGCAATAGACCTTGCCATAGAACTCCTCAACTCCGGTGAGTTACGTGTGGCTGAAAAGCGGGCGGGTACTTGGCGCACCCAAGAATGGCTTAAAAAAGCGGTATTACTGTATTTTCGCATGAATGACAATCAAGTCATGGGCAGCCATGGCATGCACTATTTTGATAAAATTCCCCTTAAATTTCAAACGGCTTGTGCTGAAGAATTAAAAGCATTAGGGGTACGGATTGTACCGCCAGCAGCCGTTCGTCTCGGTGCTTATATTGGTCCCAATACTGTTTTAATGCCCTCTTATGTCAATATCGGCGCCTATGTTGATTCTGGCACTATGATTGATACCTGGGCAACCATAGGCTCATGTGCGCAAATCGGAAAAAATGTCCATATCTCAGGTGGGGTAGGGATTGGCGGCGTTTTAGAACCTCTTCAAACCAATCCCACCATTATTGAAGACAACTGTTTTATTGGCGCACGCTCTGAGGTGGTTGAGGGCGTGATTGTCGAAGAAGGTTCGATCGTTTCAATGGGTGTGTATCTTAGCCAAAGCACCCGTATCTATGACCGCAACAGCGGCAACGTGAGTTTTGGCCGGATTCCTGCTGGGTCTGTGGTCGTGCCAGGCAGCCTGCCCAGCCCTGATGGTAAATACAGTTTATATTGCGCTATCATAGTCAAACAAGTCGATGCGAAAACACGGGCTAAAGTAGGCATTAATGAATTATTACGCGATATCGATTACGTAAACCCATAAGAAAAAGGAAAGCCTTATGTCGGAAACGTTAGAACTATTAAAGCAATTGATTGCATGTCCTTCAGTGACACCTCATGATGCCAGTTGCCAAGATATTATTAGCCATAGACTGAAACTGCTAGGATTTTCAATCGAAATATTCCATTTTGGTGAAGTCACTAATTTATGGGCCCGATATGGCGAGCAATCTCCTTTACTGGTATTGGCAGGACATACGGATGTGGTTCCCCCGGGTCCTCTGGATGCCTGGGCAAGTGACCCTTTCACACCGACACAACAACAAGAATATATCTATGGTCGAGGTGCCGCCGATATGAAAAGTGGCTTAGCGGCCATGGTGGTGGCGGCTGAACATTTCGTGCAAACGAATCCACATTTCCCAGGCTCAATTGCCTTCTTGATTACCAGCGATGAAGAAGGCCCAAGCATCAATGGCACGAAACGTGTGATACAAGAACTTTTGCATCGAAATGAAACCATCGATTATTGCATTATTGGTGAAGCCAGCAGCGAAAATGTGTTAGGCGATCAAATCCGTATCGGAAGACGTGGCTCTCTCAACGGAAAACTCACGATTTTTGGCCAACAAGGTCATGTTGCCTATCCAGAACTCGCTAAAAATCCGATTCATTTATTTGTTCCTGTCTTGCAAAAATTAATTGCCGAACAATGGGATGAAGGCGATGCATCTTTTCCACCCACGACATTTCAATTATCCAATATTCATGCCGGTACCGGCGCTGCCAATGTCATCCCCGGCACACTCGAGATTTTATTTAATTTTCGTTTTTCGCCTGCCACGACGGTGAAAGAGTTACAGCGTCGGGTAACGGGTATGTTTGAACAAGCTAAATTAAGCTTTGATTTGCAATGGGATCATTCAGGCAATCCCTTTTTAACCAAACCAGGCATACTCATCACCGCGGCACAACAGGCTATTAATGAAATTACCGGCTTGGACCCTGTTCTTTCAACCGGTGGCGGCACCTCAGACGGACGATTTATTGCGCCCACCGGCGCTCAGGTCATTGAGCTTGGCCCCTGCAATGCCAGTGTGCATCAAGCCAACGAACACGTGCGTATTGCAGATCTAGAGAAATTGACCAAGCTATATCACACCGTATTGAAAAAATTGTTTCTTGATAGCTAGTCTGGAATTTAGGGCCCTTATTTTTTTTTCAATGTGTTTTTGCCGGAAGGAAGAGAGGTAATATTCCCTGCTAATGAGGGTAAGCTCTCATGGATAAGCTTGCCAAGCTTTCCTCCCATGGCAGCCAAGGCTGCTAAGTCCCTCAGCAGTGATTGATAGTCTTTGTTTGTCGAGCTGTTCTTTGAATACAGTGTAGCAGCTGTACTAGCTAGCCGGTTTAACATTAATACTTTCGCACGACTCTTTTGCCGATTATACAAACTAAATGTTCCCATATACCTATCGTTTAAAATAGTTGAATAATTGCGAAGCAGTGCTTGCATTATCTGGTTAATAACTGCCCTAGGATTAGATTCCTCAGGTTTGTTATCTTTCTCAGTTTTTTTATCTTCATCAGCTTTCTCAACTTTCTTAGCTTCCTCAGCTTTCTCAGTTTTTTTATCTTCATCAGCTTTCTCAACTTTCTTAGCTTCCTTAGCTTCAGCTTTCTCAGCTTCCTTAGTGTCTGTAAGTTTTTCATCAAGAGTACTTTTTTTTGATGATGATTTTTGTTCTGGTGGTGGGCTGCTGTCCTCAGCTTTCTTAGCTTCCTTGTTTGAATACTTATAATCCGTCTTTAATCTATCCTGTGCAATCTTTTTAAAAAATTCCTCTTCTACAAGCGCATTGCTCCTCGC